>JAABPZ010000029.1 GCA_011391755.1 Methanothrix sp.
ATATTTTAGAATTCATCCACACGATTTAGCTCTCTCTTTCGCAGGTTATGTTCTCCGGTAGTTCTTGCAGCTCTCAATGAACCGATCCACAGAAAAAGAATAGAAATGGGCATGCAGGTACCCACCAATTGTATTGTGCTCAACAAGGCCGTCCCGGCCGTCCTGGATGCCTTTGCCTCTGCATAAACGGTAGGCGAAGCGAGCGTCCCTGTCAGAGTCAAAGCGCGAGTAATGAAACTCGTGCCCACGAAGGGTCTTGCCAAGCCCTGCAACGGGATTTTGCCCTACTGCCTCTGCCTGGACATACCCCAGAGCCATAAGCCGCTTCGTCATAATAGTAGTGCCGGGCAGCGCCCCTACCATTTTAAAAGTGCCCGTCTCCAGTTCGATGGCGCCGCCCAGGTACATCAGGCCGCCGCACTCCCCATAGATGGGCATGCCGTCTTCTGAGGCCCGCTTAATCTCTCTTCTGGCGGGAGCGTTCTCCAGACGGGCAGCATGCAGCTCCGGATAGCCCCCACCGATGTAGAGGCCGTCCACATCGGGCAGATCGTCATCTAGCGGACTGAAGAAGACCAGATCTGCGCCCCCTCGCTCCAGCTCGCGCAGGTTCTCGTAGTAATAAAAGCAGAAGGCTTCATCCTCTGCAATGCCTATGCGCACGATTTTCTTCGCATCAGCCTTCTCTTCCTTAGCGGGACAGGCCAAAGAGCGTAGCTTTAGAATCTCGTCGATGGCAGCATGCTTTTCCAGCAAGGCGGCCAAAGCGGCAACATCGTGCTCCTTCTCAAAGCCCATCACCAGGCCCAGGTGACGGCTCTTCATCTCCATCTCCCTCTCTCGCGGCAGAGCAGCGAAGACGGGCTTGTCCAGGCAGCTTTTCAGCATGGCCAGGTGACGCTCGCTTCCCACCTGATTGAGAACTGTGCCGGCCAGGCGCACTCCCCGGTCAAATTCTGCAAAGCCTTTCTCCATAGCGGCAGCACTGCGCGACATGCCGTGCACATTGATGACCAACAGAACCGGAAGGTCCAGGATCTTGGCTACCTCTGCGCTGCTGGCGACCTCGGTTCCATCCATGCCGTCGTAAAGGCCCATAACCCCCTCCACCACGGCCACGTCCGCGCCGGCGAGAGCCGCGCAGAAAGAGCGGCGCACGCCATCTTCGCCCATCATGAAGGGATCGAGATTGCGCGAGGGTCGCCCGCAGACGGCGGTATGATGAGACGGGTCGATGAAGTCCGGGCCTACCTTGAAGGGCTGTACCTTCAGGCCGCGAGCCCGAAGCGCGGCCATGAGGCCCAGGGTAACTGTGGTCTTGCCCACACCGCTGTGGGTCCCCGCTATGAGAAAAGCCGGGATAGGGCGGACGGTGCCGCAAGAGGGTATCGTTTCGCTCATTTTGCTTCGCTAATGCATTTGCTTTGATATAAGGGCATGCTAGTACAGCCGGGCCTCATTAAAGGCCATAATTATGAGAGGATAATGTGCTTTTGTGAACGGCTGGTCGTTCTTCGCGTCTTCGCTGCTTCGCGTGAGATTTAACAGGGTTCTGTTTCACGCGAAGGCGCGAAGCCGCGAAGTCAAAACATCGGTTTTATTTCGACCTCACTGTTCCCAGTCACTCGGGAACGTGATCGCCTCTACAAATCTCTATTAACACCTGGCATCCATCACTTGATCCATGCTGGTTGGCGTAGTTAAAAGAGGAAAGTATGGCGAGCGCCTGCTGGAGACCATCAAGACTAGAACTGACTTTGCAGTCTTCTCCGTCGAGGTTCCCCAGGTGCTGCCCGGCTTCATCGAGGATCCAAAAGAGTTTGTCAAAGAGCTAAACCTTGATGCCAGGATCTTCCAGGTGGACCTGCTCATTCTCTATACATTTCACCCTGACCTGACTCCAGAGATCGTGCGCCTTGCGGCGAAGGGCGGAGTCAAAGCGGCCATAATTCCAGGAGGCATGGGCCGGGCCGGCTCCATCGGCGAGTTAGAGAGTATCGCAGAGAAGTACGGCATTCATATCGAGGTGGATGAGATCTGTTGCACCCTGGAGGAGTGCGGCGTTCCCGTCATCGATGAATTCGCCCGCAAGCTAGGCAGGCCCGAGCTGGAGGTGGAGACCAAGGAAGGGCGCATCAGCCAAGTTAAAGTTGTGCGCGGCTCACCCTGCGGAGCCACCTGGCATGCCGCGGCGGGCATAGTGGGAAAGACCGTGGATGAGGCGCCGTCCATGACCGGCCTCTTCTGCCAGCAATATCCCTGTCGCGCCGTGCGCGGAACTCCGGGAGGCATCCACACCTCAGGAGACCTGCACAAAGACGCCATGGAAAGAGCTCTGGGCAAGTTGACCAACCTTATGCTTCCCGAGCAGTCCAAACCCATCAAGATCGAACCTGGCAAGAAGGGGCGAAAGGCATGAGAGAAAAGGTGGTAGAGGCCACGGTGCGTGCCTTGCAAAGAGCGGAAACGTCTCTGCCCGATTGGGTCTTGCAGAGAATCAAAGAGGCTCTGGCCCGGGAGAGCCACCCCTTAGCCCGGCACCATCTGCAGTTCATGCTGGAGAATGTGGCGATTGCCACCGCCAAAGGCCTGCCTCTCTGCCAGGACACGGGACTTGCCGTCTTTCATGTGCTACAGGGCCGGGAACTGATTTTGGACTTTTGCCTTTCTGAAGCGATCGCAGAGGGTGTAAGGATCGCTACCAGAGTGATTCCGCTGCGTCCCAACGCTGTCCACCCCCAAACCCGCCAGAACAGCGAAGACAACACCGGTACAGGCATGCCCGATATTATTCTGGATTACGTAGATGGCCGGGGCCTCACGCTCACCGCCTTTCCCAAAGGGGCCGGCTCTGAGAACATGAGCCTGGTTGGCATGCTCAATCCGGCCGACGATCCCTTTGATTTCATTGTGAAGAACGTGGCGAAGCGAGCTGCCAATGCCTGCCCCCCCCTCTTCCTGGGCATTGGTCTGGGCGGCAGCTTCGACCTGGCAGCGCGCCTGGCCAAGCAAGCTCTGCTCAACATGCCCGGCGAATCCCTGGAAGAACTGCAGCTCTTGGAGAGGATCAACTCACTTGGCATCGGTCCCATGGGCCTGGGCGGGGACACAACCGCTCTTGGCATAAAAATCGAGAAGGCCTTCTGCCATACTGCCTCTTTGCCAGTAGCCATAAACTTTCAGTGTTGGGCTAACCGTTCGGCAACAGAGGTGATCCAATGACCGAGTATCATCTGCGTACACCCCTGTCCGAGGGGGACGTGCAAAAGCTCGTGGCCGGTGATCTGGTATTTTTGAGCGGGCCGCTCTTCACCGCCCGCGACAAAGCCCATGCCCTGATGCGTCGCGCGGGAAGCCCCGTCTCCCTGGAGGGGGCCGCCCTCTATCACTGCGGTCCACTCATCCTGGACGATCGGGTTCTGTCCGCCGGGCCGACCACCAGCGGTCGCATGGCCCGCTACACGGATGAGATCCTGGGCCTGGGGGTGCGGGCCATCATCGGCAAGGGCGGCCTGCCCGGCGAGCCCTTCCAAAATCGCGCCGTCTACCTGGCTTATCCGGGAGGGTGCGGCGCAGCGGCGGCGCTGCAGCTGAGGGTGTTGAGCGTGCACCTGCCGGAACTGGGCATGGCCGAATCCCTCTGGGTGTTTGAGGCCAAAGAATTCGGCCCCATGATCGTGGCAGTAGACGCCCACGGAAAAGATCTTTATCAGGAGGTGAGAAGGTCGGCCCAGGAGCCAGAGACCTACTGAAGCGAGCGGCCCAGGAGGCCCGGTATTTGGTAGATCGCGGCTATCCCAATGATTCCGCGGTTCGCTATGTCTCGGATCACCACCGTTTGCCAGAGGCAGAGAGATCTGTGCTCCGAAGGACGATCCTTTCTGCGGATACGGCGCTCGCCAGAATGGCCAAGACACTGCAACTGCATGATCTATGCGGCAGGGCGGTGTTCGTGGACGGATACAACACCACCATCACCACACAGAGCCTTTTGGACGGATATCCCGTCTATCTCTGCGACGACGGCTTTGTGCGAGATACGCGAGGATTTTTCAGAAGCTACAAAGCATCCCGGATCTTTGTTTGCGCGTTCTTTGAGATATTGGATCTGCTGGCTGCTGCCGGGGCTGCTCGCGTAGAGGTGCTTTTGGATCAGCAAATAAGCCAGAGCGGAGAACTGGCCAAAGAGGTGCGGGGCCTGATGGCAGAGCGGGATCTGCCAGGAGTTGCCAGGTGCGCGAGAGATGTCGATCATCAGCTCAAGGTCTGCGGGTCCATAGTTGCCAGCAGTGATGGAAATGTGATAGATGCCGCATCGAATGTGATAGATCTTCCTGGAGAAATTTCCAGAAGACGGGGCATAAGCCCGTTATTGGTCTAAATAAGATTTCCCTTGAAAAAAATCCAATCGTCATCTTTTTATGGTACAGTTAATTATTATACTATTAGGGTCGCAATAAACTTGAGGAGTAATGGGTGAGGAGCAATGAGAGAAAGAGTTCTAGCAATAGTCGTTCTGGTGGTTTTGCTCATGGGCGGGATAGGCCAGGCATCCCCCATGTTCTTTCCGCTTTCCGAGCATACCATAGCCAAAGAGATCAGCCCAAACGGCATGCCGCTTTACAGGACGTATACATTTACCTCCGATGACGAGCAGGTCGCCTCCTGGCTGCTCATCTGGCGGGACGCCAAGGTACACAGTGTGGAGTGGAGATGGTACTGGCCACAGGGCAGGACGTATGCCCGGTCTTTTGGCACCATACCGCCCATCGATGGATTTACGGGAATGTGGGCTGCACCGGTCTGGAGCTGCCTTAAGATCAAGGGAACAGACGTCGCCCGCCTGCCTGGAACCTGGAAGGTGGATGTGATTGTGGACTATCGGAAGGTGCTCACAGAGTACTTCACAGTCACCTGCCCAGAGGCCTGCTAAATCCAGTTGCAACTGAAGACATCTTGCCTTTGGAATTGGCCGATCTTAGCTGTGCGTATAATATTTATTCCTGAAAAAGCTCATTAACATTTGGTGGCAGAGAAAATGCAAATGGAGTTTAGCGGAAAAATGCGAACGCCCGATGTTCGTCGGCTTTTTGATATGAAGGACGTGATCCTTGATCAAAGCTGGCTTGCCGGGGCAGAAGACTTTGACCTCTATTACATGTATCGCGACCTTTCCTTAAGCCGGGCCGATAAAGAGAAGCTTCTGCAGCAGGATCTACGTTATGATATCACTATTATTCCCCCAAATATGCTCGGTTGCGAATACATCAAGACGGCCGGCCATTACCATCCGCTTGTGCCCGGTGGCAGCGTCACCTACCCGGAGCTTTACGAGGTAATAGAAGGTGAAGCCGTTTACCTTTTGCAAAACCAGGACCTTAGCGATGTGGTGGCAGTCTACGCCTGCGCCAAAGATAAGGTCCTCGTGCCACCCGGTTACGGTCATATCACCATAAACCGCTCCAATAAGACGCTGAAGATGGCCAACTACGTGGCCAGGAACTTCTCATCGCTTTACGATCCCATCCGAGAGAAGGGGGGGGGAGCTTACTTTTTCACCAGGGATGGCTGGATAAAGAACATTCGATGCCCAAAGGCGGCAGAGCTACGCCGGGTAGATGCGCCCAACAGCTCAAGCCTTCGCAAACTCGGCCTGGCTAAGGGCCGGGAGATGTATCCGCTGCTAAGAGTGCCGGATCTTCTGGATTACTTGACAAAGCCCGAGGAGCATCTGGAGCTCTTCGCGGGGCTCATCTGAATGCATCAAAGCCTTTCCCGATTCAGGGGGCATATCGAGCTGCTGCGTCCGCCCCTCGCGGCAATGGATCTGGCCATGCCGGCCGCCGCGGCCCTGCTAGCCGTTTACGCTGTAGAGGGGGCTCTGCCGCCCATGCTGCCCTTTATCATAGCCTCCATTGGAGCCTACGCTGCCATCACCAGCTCCTATGTCTACAACGACTGCTGCGACATCGATGTGGACAGCGTCGCATTGCCCAATCGGCCCCTGCCTTTGGCCATGTTGAGCAAACGCGAGGCACAGCTCTGGTCGCTATTTCTTTTTCTTGTGGCTGCGGCCATAGCCCTCTACCTTAACCCGGAGAGCTTTGCCATCCTCCTGACTGCCACGCTGCTCATCACCATCTACTCCGCCTGGGCCAAGAGAAATACGCCCTTCTCCTGGATCTTTGTGGGATTGTCCTTTGGCCTGGTGCCTCTGGGCGTCTGGCTGGCCCTGGAGCCGGCCGGACTTCTCAAAGCAGGCCCCGGCCTGCATCCCGCCGCCCTGATCCTGGCGGCCATGATCGTCATCACCGATTGGGGCTTTACCAACTGCGATGCCTCGCGTGATGTGGCCGGCGATAAAGAGAAAGGCATTCCGACAACTCCCGCCACCTTTGGAATTGCGGCCACGGCCAAGATGGTGACGCTCTTTTGGATCATCGGTGTCATTCTCTCCCTCGCCCTGGGCTTTGCTGCTAATCTCGGCTGGCTCTACCTGGCCGCAGCGGCTGCGGCCGGAGGATGGCTTCTGCTGCAAAACCTGGACTTCGTGCGCCACCCCACGCCAGAGAGGGGTGAAAAGCTGTTCTACCAGTCGGCCAACTACCGCGCCGTGCTCTTTGCGGCCATAATCGTCGATGTGCTGCTGCGAATCGGGCTGTCTCTGGGGACAGGACTATGAATTTAGCGATTATGGATATCAAGACGGTGGAAACGCAGACGCTGAAAATCGCTTGGATAGGCTCCCACCAGCATAGCCCTAAATTTCAAATTATTAGTGCTGATTGTCTCTGTAGCAATCGTTTTAGTATGATGTGTACAGCGGAAGTGTCTATTAATATTAGGAATGCTGTTTAGGGCATGGAGTGCTAAAATGAGACTAAGAGTAATCAGCGCCAGAAATGAGATCCCCAATTTGAACCCCAATGAGAAGACTGTTCATCTGGCTTTTCGGGCCAGCAATGTAGATTTCCTTAACCTGATGCAAAGGTGTCCCCGGCTGAGGATGATTCAGGTTCCGCCATCCTACCGCAAGACCATGTCCAATGCCATCCAGGTATTCCTGGAGATGCAGGGCATTGAAATGCTGGAAGGCGACGTATGGGGCCACAGAAAGGACCTGGACGAGTACTTCACCGTGGACGACAGCACGCTTGAGGAGATTCGCGCCCTGGCCTCCGGCGGCGCATCCGCGGACGATGTGGCCGATCAGATTCAGAGGAAGGCCAGGATCGGCTCAGAGCTGATCAAGTACATCGCCAAGACCAAGATTACCGCTTGAGCCCGGACGCCTGGTCCGGCTCAATTATCTATCTATTTTCCAGCCCAGACCGCCAACTACAAATATCTATAATGATTATAAAGATAGTTTGCCGCTTCATGCCATGATAGGGTGGCGGGCGTGCCGTGGGCTTAACGTATCTGATGATGCTCTGATGACAAGGGTGTTTGCTTGGTACAGGAGATGCATGCCGTCGTGGCACTGCATTTGGCTACGAGCCTGTGAGGCTGAAACTTTCGGCGGGCTGAAAAAGTTGCGCGCTGTAAAAGGCGCAGTAATCCGCCGAATCTCACGCTAATACACGGTCGGGGCATGAAGCGGCACAGGTCGTTGGCGAGAGGGTGGGCAAGAGGCCCCGAAAAAAGGTTCCGGTAATTCGGACGCTGTGTGAAATTCCAGCGCAACTGCTGCCTTCGAGCCCGGCTTATTAAAGTCGAGCTTCGGGCAGGGTCAGGCCAACACTATGCGGTGATTGGCTCCTTCTAAAAGGGCGCTGTGGATCGGCGCTGACCTGCCTGGGACTTGATATCACATTTTCTTGATTATCAACTTTGGATTATCTACTGCAAAAATCCTGAAGATATTTAAGCCACAACCTCTATCCTACTACTACCATGGACAAATTCGACCTTATCGTCATCGGCTCGGGGGCAGGGTCGCACGTAGCTTCTCAAGCCAGACACGAGGGCTGGCGAGTCGCTCTGCTGGATCAGGGCCCCACGGGCGGCACCTGTCTGAACAACGGCTGCATCCCTTCCAAGATGCAGTACCAGGATTTGATGCGCGCCTTTTCGGAACTGGAGCATCCAAATCATCAGCATGGCCAGTAGCCGGTAGATAAAAGAAGAGCAGCATGCCCCAGCCGGAAAAGACTGGAGATTACCTGGGGCATGCTGCGAGGATTTTTGTGGTGCATTAAAGAATATGATTAAAAAGTCAGTTCAATTATCGTTATGATCCTCCGCCAAGTGCAGTTTCAACTCTTCCTTCGATTCAAAGACCATTCGACAGATCTTGCATTTGAACTTGCTTTCTCCTTTGGATCCGGTGCCGGCCATTTCTAACACCTCGAATCGTGCTCCTCTATTGGATGTTATTATTATTTTAGTTTTTCGTTGCGATTGGGCTAAATACTTTGCATACTAAAAGTTAATTATGGCTCAAAAATATCAGTGCACCATTTGTGGATATATTTACGATCCCGAAAAAGGGGATCCCGACTCTAAAATTGCTCCAGGAACCTCCTTTGCAGATCTGCCGGAGACATGGACCTGCCCGCAGTGCGGCGCCGCGAAGGATGATTTCAAAGAGATGAAATAGGACAAAAATCATGACGCTCACAAGAGAGATCAAACCTGGCGTTAAGTGGGTCGGAGCAATAGACTGGGACCGCAGGCTCTTTGATGCTTTGATTCCCCTGCCGGAAGGAACCAGCTACAACTCCTATCTGATCCAGGGTAGCGAGAAGACGGCACTTATTGACGCTGTGGACGAATCCATGACCGATGTGCTGCTGAGCAACCTGAGTGCGCTGGGCATAAAGAAGATCGACTACATCATTTGCCAGCATGCTGAACAGGACCATTCGGGAAGCCTTAAACGGCTGCTTGAGATTTACCCCGATGCTAAAGTGCTCGGCTCCGCCAAGTGTTTGGATCTGCTTATGCATTTTGACCTGGTGAGCAAGCAGAGAGTACAAGAGGTAAAAGACGGCGAAAAGATGACTCTAGGCGACAAAAGCCTGCAGTTCATTTATGCTCCCTGGGTGCACTGGCCGGACACCATATTCACCTATCTGGCCGAAGATCAAATACTTTTTACCTGCGATTTTCTGGGCTCCCATCTGGCCAGCAGCGACCTCTATGCCAGCGATGAAGCATTAGTCTACAGGGCTGCCAAGAGGTACTACGCCGAGATCATGATGCCCTTCCGCCAGAACATTAACAAGCATCTGGCCAGGATTGAGGAATTGACAATAGCTGTCATCGCCACCAGCCACGGCCCGCTTTACGCAAGGCCCCGGTTTATTTTGGATGCTTACCGCGATTGGGCCTCGGATAGGGTGAAAAACCAGGTGGTTTTGCCTTACGTCTCCATGCACGGGTCCACTCGCATCATGGTCGACTACCTGGTGGACGCTCTCATCTCCCGAGGAGTAGAAGTGAAGCGATTCGATCTCACCGACTACGACGTGGGAGAGCTGGCAAAGTCTCTGGTGGACGCGGCAACCGTGGTCATCGGCACGCCTACCATTCTGGCCGGAGCGCATCCTCTGGCGCTTTATGCTGCCATCCTGGCCAATGCCCTGCGGCCCAAGACAAGGTATGCCTCCATCATTGGCTCCTTTGGCTGGGGAGGCAAGATGCTGGAGCAGATCACCGTCGCCCTGCCCAATCTGAAGCTGCAATTCTTCGATCCGGTAGTGGCCAAAGGCCAACCCAAAGAGGCGGATTTCCAGGCCCTGGACCGGCTGGCGGATGAGATCGCTGCCAAGCACAAAGAGGATCTTGATTGAGTCATCTCTTCTCCCTTATATTCTGGTGCTGCTGGCCACAGGCTTAGCTGTAGGATTCTCCTGCGGATTGCTGGGCATCGGGGGCGGCTTTCTCATGGTGCCCGTGCAGATCTGGGTGCTGACCTCCACTGGAATTGATCCCACCCTGGCCACCAGGATCGCCTTTGGAACCTCTCTGGCCGTAGTTCTGCCCACGGCTCTCTCCGGATGCCGCGGCCACAGCTGCCGGGGTGTTGTTCTCTGGCGGCCAGGAATCATCATGGGCCTCTCCGGTCTTTTCGGCGCCTTTTGGGGAGGGAGCATTGCTGCTCATGCGCCCGGAGATCTGCTCAGGATGGCCTTCGGATT
>JAABPZ010000245.1 GCA_011391755.1 Methanothrix sp.
TACATGCAGTTTCGCGATGATGTGGATGAGGTTAAAAAGAAGAAGAAGGAAGAAGAAATCAGCAAGCCAAAGTCAGAGCCTGAAGAAAGGTAGCCGCTCCCTGCATTTTACTGTTTATTTTCGACCGGCAAAATTGGCCCTGGCCAGGTACACTGCATCTTCTGACGGATTCAATCCATTTTGGGATACATTAACCCAGAGGTGCAGATCCCTGTAAGAGCTGGTGAAGTTTCCTTCCTTATAGAGCAAAAACTCCAGCTTTTGCAGGTCGCCGGTATGATTGAGAACGTAAGATACCGGCTTTTCCCAGGTCTCGTTGTGAGCAAGGGTCAGATTCATGCTCAGTATTGGATAGATGAAGAGAAAATCGTCCCTGAAATTGTCTTTAAGTGTGGTGTTATTTACAGGCGTGTTGTTCAGGGAGATGCTCATGGTGTAATTCACCAGCGCATATTCGTGATTTACCACGCCCACAATCACAGTGCTACTATTTCCTGCCAGAACGCTTGTCGGATAGTCGTAGGCTTTGCCGCCCGGCCCCAGGATATAAAACTCCGTGAACTTCTCGCCCTGCTTGGGGGTCACTATCACATAAACCAGGGCGGCAATTGATAAAAATATAGTTATTATTAATATTACCGTCAGAGCTTTGTCCAGCCGGCTCTTTTCGTCTGCCAGAATTTCCGTCTTCCAGGAGGAAATAGTCTCGCGAAATTGGATGGAAAACCTCTCCTCTGCTGGAAGTTGCATGCGCCGCCAGTAGGCCGCCGCCGCCATGGCTATGGTGAATATGGCCAGGGAGACGACCACCGGAGTCAGCCTGATTCCCCAGGGTGTGTAGTTGAGGGCAAGGCCAATGAGCGGCACCACGGCAATGGAGAGCCCGAAGGAGAGAGCCGTCCTCTCGATTCCTTCCAGGTCCGCCTTTTTGGGAAAAAGGGCGGCGATGAGGGTGTAACCCGGCACGAATAGCACCATAACCAGGCCCAGGGGTATACGCACCGGAAGAATGGATAGAGGCGTCAAGGTAAAGAGCAGCGTGGCTATGGCTACAATTACTGCTGCCAACAGGTCGGACGGGATCTTCATCATCTTATCTATATCTTTCACAGCCTCAGGAGTAGCGTGCCCAGTAGTCCCCTAATCCAATTTGCGACCGTGCTCAAAAAGCCGCTCCCTGGCTTGGACTTTTCTGACTGTGATGAACTCTGGTTGGCGGATAGCGCCGGAAGGCCGGTCTCGCTTCGGCTCGATTGCTGGGAGGGCTGGCCACCTTTTAATATTATGTCTTTCTCTCGGCAGACGTCGCAGGCATCAGCGCCTCTCACCAGGCAATACTTCTCTGAGCAGTCGCCTGCCTCCTCGGTAAGAGGCTCGCCCCTGCTAATAATCTTCCAATAGCCTCCAAAGAGTCTTTTTTTAAGGAGCTTTTCTGCTTCGTCGTATTGGCTGGCGTTGTTGACCTCAAGACCAATCTGGCCGGCATACCACTCGACGGTCTCGCGATTGATCTCAACAGGCTTTTTCTCTTGCTTCTTCAGGAGCGTCTCACCAGCATCCTCATTCCCGGCGGCCGGGGCAGAAGCGGGAGCTGAACCTCCTCCACCCAGACGAATGGTCTTTGCGTCTCCCGCACCTTGTATGCGGTAATCTCCAGCCGGTATACCTGTGGTGTCGATAGCCAGTTTATATTTGCCGGCCGAGTCTGCCTTCACCTGCGTCTGGGCCTCGATATTTACCGGGACCTCTGTGGAACCGGGCAAGGCTTTGCCAAACATCTTCAGGTTATATCTGCCGGGCGGCACATCCGCCTGGGAGATGCGAGCAGTTCCAGCACTGGCCGGGAAGCTCTTGGTGATCCAGATGCCAAGCTTCACTCCGGCATAAAAGTCCTGCACATTATTAGCCGATACCGTGAAGCGGTTGGGTTTTTGGGGAACCTGGATCGTTGTCTCATATCCATACTCTCCCCCCGTAACCGGCAGATTCATGGTGAAGCTGGACTGAAAAGAGAGCTCTTCCCCTGGCTTGGTCATACCGGTTATGGTAACCTCTTGCCCAGGTGCCGGATTTGTCGGCGAGATCTCAAAGGCCAGACCAACTGCTATAGCCAAATAAATGAAGATCGCAACCATCGGAAAGATGCACTTCATGGCCCCGAATCCGTCTCTTCTGTCCAGCATATTTCTCCCTTTTTTTTGCGGGTGAAAGTAATCATGTAAGAGGTTCAATTCCTCCCCACCCTAAAGGATGGGAACTCCTTGATCCTTTAACCCCACCAGTTGAGGCAGTAGTTTCCTGGTCGTACAGCTCCATCTCATCAAAACTGAAGGATCCATTCAGGGCATTGGCACTGATTCGATAGCTGCCTGATGGAAATCCGGTGGTGTTGATGACCAGATTGAATGGCCCACTTACTACAAGCTTCTTGGTCACGGACATCATCAGATCAACCTTTGTCTCATTCTGGGCGGCATCTCCGAAGATCTTGACGTGATAGGATCCACTCGGCGAGATGAGATCAGTATCCGCTCGTGCCGTTGCCAAGCCGTCTGCCAAGTACTGTGAGCTGACCCAGGTGCGTTCTAAATCTCCTTGCAGCTTCATCACGCCGATATTGATGTTCTTCACTTTGCTGGCCATGACTGTGAAGTTATTGGGCTTCTTGGGCACAAAAATGCCGGGCATCTTGAGGTCATATCCGGTTTTGGAGCCTTTCACCTCGATTGGCGTGGATAAGGGCGGCATGTTAAGCCCCACTATATCGTACATGTACCTACCGGAAAAAACAGGTACCGATTTATTAATGGATATGGTCAGAAGAAGCTCTCCCTTGCCTGATCCAGAGAGGATTTTATCTGTGTTTACAGGATCCACAAAATCAGTGGCATTATATGGGCCTGTTTTATATAAGTTGTCTATCATCGCGCAGGGTATCAGGCCCTTGGAAGCCGATCCCCAGGTGAATGTAACATTGCCCAGGCGATAAGGCCCGTTTAGTTTTCTCTTCTCTATGCTCTTGCCGTCAAAGGCCAGCTGCATAATATGGTTGCCG
>JAABPZ010000246.1 GCA_011391755.1 Methanothrix sp.
CGCTACGAGTGGTCGCTTCACATCGGATGCAGTTGCATTCATTGAGAAGCACAATCAGTCAGACACATCATTGCGCATCGAAATGTGGACTGAAAGCCATTTAGAGCTGCTTCTGGCTTCAAGGCCCTCAATGATCGCGGAATTCAAACTAAGGTAAGTGCAATAAGGCTCGTCTGCAGGTAATCCTTAAGCAAATGGCCAAGCGAGGCCATTGGTCAATATTCGAATGATCGAGTACGTCCAATCCGAATTTATCTCACTTTCGCCCCGCCTCCTTGCCTCGCCCTCATATCTCCAGAGCCACCCATATCCATCATGGATATCGAATCGAACTCCTCCCCACCGTCTCCCTGCTCCCCGAGACCTTCAACGTCCTAGTCGCCCCGGCGGAGGCTTGAACAGTGACCTCAACTTGCAACATTACAAGACCCTATATATCTGCTGTAACCACTCTCGTATCCTCAGCCGGCTCACCGCAGTCTTGCAGCTAATGACCATACTTGATGGCCTGAAATAGCAAACCAGCTTGCAGAATTCGTACAGCATACCTTAAGTCCTTTTATAAATTCCATCTTTGCCCAAATGAAGATCTTCCATATTAATTTCGATGAGTGATGTATGTAATGAACCATGGAATTCCGACGGATTAGCTTTATGCGGCTTATCTCTTTCTTCAAGACTTTTAATTTTTTCTAAATATAATGCAAAGATTCGCGTGTTTTGGATCTTCATACCCCATTCCCATCTCAGAGGTTCACCAGTCGATGTCAAGCCCTTATCTGTTGACAAACGACTGAGCAAGTCTGTGGTGGGCACTTTCCATGAAACCACCGGTGATAAGCGAATAAGTTCTCCTCTTTTCATGGGGGCTGGGTAACAAAAAACTTTATCGAAATTCCATAGCGAGTTTATGTGTGGGAGATCTGACTCGCATGAAGTACCTATCCATTCTTGATTATTAGCACGTACATAAGCATTTACAATTGCTTTCCCAAATGTGATTTTATCATTCCACCTAACATTACCAAATGCAATTGCTCCGCGCATGAGGAAACTTTTCTTTGCTCCTTCTTCTAGGACGTATTTTGAAAAAAGTATTAGATCATCCAAACCCTCTACGCAGTCACTGGCACCAACAAATATTGTATCTGATACCCAGTGATAATCAGTTATGTGGCTGAAATTATCTTTACCAGATTCGATAAATTGAACCCACTCTTCAACTCTCTTGATTTGCTCCTCTTCGTCGAGATTTAAAATAGTTTTTCTAAATCCAAGCAAATCACCAACGTAGCAATATGTTTTCTCCATTCATATTCTCCCTGGAATTATTATCGAAGCCACAGATAAGCATATCGAGGGATGTTTGTTCACTTGAATGACCTAAAAGGATTCGGCCCGAATGCTCAGGGATTGGGATATGATATTTTGGTCTCAACACCAATATTGCCTTTGCCATACATGTCTGACGGGATTATATGGCTGTTTAGGCGCGGCTCCCCGGAACCTTCAGCCTCCTCATCGCCCCCGTGGAGTTGCTGGCCCGCGCCCTCAATAGCCACCTGGAATTGCAGCGCTACAAGATCCTCTTCATCAGCGGAAACTACTCCCGCATCCTCAATCGGCTGAACCGCAACTTCACGGAACTAGAAGTGCGCCGCGCCTTTACTGTCTTCCAGCTCATGACCATCCTGGAGGAGAACCACCACAGCTTCCTGATCGTGGAGCATGACCCAATGCTCTACGAGGATGCCGAAGAGATGGTGGAGTACCAGGGCCCTCGGCCCTCAATCAGACCTTCAGGGAGGCCGCGGTCCTGCTCCACACCCCGGCGCTGGACCCGCACCTGCAGAAGATGACCGAGCTGGCTAACCCTGGTGTTCTGCATCTACAGTGAGCAGGCTCCGGCAAAAGCCCGGAAGGCCGAGGCGAAGACGCCGGGAGCGCAGAGGACCCTGGAGGCGTATTCATGAGATGGCCTTGGAGGCAACGGAGAGCGATCGAGCCCAGGCCGATGGTAAGCAGGGCCATGGAGCTGGAGACGGCCAAGGAGATTCTGGCGGAGGTCTTCCACGCCCGGCCCGGTGAGGTGGAGGAGATAAACTGAGGAGGCTGGCAGGAGAGCGGGCCAGAGGAGCGCGAGGTGAGGCGGTGGCCGGCGACGTTCTGTGTGGGGGAGTATCTTGAGGGGCGGAGATGCAAGGGCGTTTGGGAAATTCTCGCGAGGCGACTGACTCATGTATAACTTATGGCAATGGAATTATTCAGGGCCCACCCCAGTCCCAATGCGGCCCTTTATAAAGAGTGATTGGAGATACGTGCGTATGAAGTCCACAATAGATATCGTGAACGTGGTGGCATCTACCAAGCTGGCGGAAGCGTTCGACCTGCCCAAGATCGAAGCCGATCTGGAGGGCGCAGTGTACAACAAGAAAAAGTTTCCCGGCCTTGTCTACAGGGTCAAGTCTCCTAAAGCTGCTTTTCTCATATTCACCTCCGGTAAGATAGTATGCACCGGATCCAAGAACATCGAGGATGTTCGCACGGTCATCATTACCCTGGCTAAGACTCTCAAGTCAATCGGCTTCGATAAGATCGATATGGAGCCCGAGATCCATGTTCAGAATATTGTGGCCTCCGCGGATCTTAAGACGGACTTGAACTTAAACGCCGTCGCCCTGGGCCTGGGCCTGGAGAACATCGAGTACGAGCCGGAGCAGTTTCCGGGGCTAGTTTACAGGATCAAGCAACCCAAGGTAGTAGTGCTCATCTTCAGCTCCGGCAAACTGGTGATCACGGGCGGCAAATCGCCGGAGGAGTGCGAAGAAGGCGCGCAGATCGTTAGGAGGCAGCTTGAGAACATGGGGCTACTTTAAGCACTTCTAAGGGTATATTCAACTATCGCTTTACTTTCATAATACCACGCAAGCTTGCTATGTAGGTACGCCGCCGTTTCACTTTATGCAGCTTAAAATTCAAAATATTTCCAATAAATATAAATTGGGCATTGCTTCTGGCCATCCTGGGCTGCTC
>JAABPZ010000247.1 GCA_011391755.1 Methanothrix sp.
TTCCGTGAAAAGGTGGCGAGGTGTCGCAATGGGAATCGAAATGGATGAGGCCCACCTTCTCTTTTGAAGAGAGGCCTTTGAGAATGGGAAAGGTTATGGAGTGATCTCCGCCCGCGGTTATGGCCAGGACGCCGGAGGAGGACATCTTCCGGTAGAATAATTCAATATCCGAGTGGGCATCTTCCAGATTATAGGTGGTGTGAAAGGGCACATCTCCCACATCAGCTACTCGATGAGCGGCAAAGGGCGTCATGCGGCTGTAGTGGTTGTAGACTCCCACCAGCCTGGACTGGTTTCTGATCTCGCGCGGGCCCAGGCGCGTGCCGCTGCGGTTGGTCACGCCCAGGTCGAAGGGCACGCCCACCAGAGCAATGTCCATATCTTTTATCTCCGGTTGATGTGGCGCCCCGAAAAAGGTAGGTATGCCGCTGTAGGGTGGCTCCAGCATCTGGGGCGCGAAGGTCTTCACGCTCTTTGCGAGTTTTTTCAATTTGTCGTCCATAACATTTCTCCTGAAAACCAGATTTCCACTAATTCTCTCGGTTCAACGATTCAGCCTGATAATAGGTCCAAAATGGGCATTCCATCTCCCCGGCATGCTTCAGCCTGATGCCTTCTGCATAGGACGCTCTTGCTTCTTCCTCTCGGCCCATTTTCTGGAGCAGCCTTCCCTTCTCGTGCCAAACACGGGCATTGTTGGGACGCAGGCGTATGGCGCGCTCGATGAATTTGAGTGCCTCAGGGTATCTCCGGAGGCCCATCTGGGCCAGGCCCTTGCCAAAGGATAAGTCGAAGGATTCGGAGAATGTGCGCGTGAAAAACTTGAAATCAGCCAGAGCCTCATGATATCTTTGCAAGGCGATAAGAGTAAAGCCTTTGGCGAGAGCGGCTTCATAATATTGGTGATTATTTTTTAGAGCATTCTCAAAGCATTGCAGAGCATCCTCATAAAGACCCCTCTTGAAGAGAATCGCCCCTTTGCCGTGCCAGGCCAGAGCAGCATCTGGGTCGATTTGCAGAGCTTCTTCAAAGCAGGGAAGAGCCAAGTCATGGTGGCCTCGGGACGACAAAATCTCACCTTTGCGTACCAGGAAGTAACTCTGATTCCGGTTGATCTCCAGAGCCCTATCGATCGCTTGCAGAGCCGTCTCCTCTTCACCCAAATCATCTATGAGTATCTCCATTTTCCCCATCAGAGCGTAGATATTTTCAGGATCTCTCTCCAGGCATTTGTCCAGGTACTCAAGAGCGTTCTCGTAATTTTTCATCCTTCGGCAAATGACGCCCATCTTGAGCCAGGCATCGCCATGGTCGGGCTGTAGCAAAGCCACCTTCTGGAAGCATTCCAGGGCACCGGGATTATCTCCTTTATTAAACAGGGCAACTCCTTTGTCAAACCAAGCGTCCAAAAGATTCGGGTTTTTTTCGATGGCCCTGTCGAAGTGGCGTATTGCATCCTCAAAACAGCCCTTTCTGCTAAGAATAGCTCCACGAACTATCAGGGCCACCGAATCATCGGCATCCGTAAAAATCTGATCGTAATTTAGGATTATATCATCCATCGATGGCAGTTCTAGCTCGGTACTATCTCTTCTTTTCATGAAGATTCATTCCTTCCACTTTCATGCGGCGGCGCCTTGGATGCCCCACAGCTTGCTGCGCTGGGGTGCCGCCATTATTTCACTATCGATATACTTTGCTGCGATTCCTGATTCGCAATACCAATACTCCGCCCATTTTCTTGGAATAGACGACCCTGTAGTCTCCAATGCGCAGTTTGAACAGCCCTTTGAACTGCCCGGTGAGCGCCTCTCCGCAGTCCGGGTCGCAGGATAATGCCTCTTCCAGCTCTTTGATGACTCTCTTGACAACTGCCTTGTCCAGATTCTTCAGGTCTTGGGCCACGGATGATTTGTACTCAATCCGGCAGGCCAATTAGTTCCCTCATCTCGTCGCAAGATACCACTCTGTCGTTTTTATCGTTCAAACGTTCCTGAGCAATCAGGTAATCTGAATAATCCTCAAGATATGCCTGCAATGCTTTCTTGATGATATACGCCTTGGAGCGATCTATGGTTTCAGAGAGGCACTTCAGGCTATCTGCCATGTCATCTGGAAGCCGAATCGATACGGATGTGGAGATATCAATCACCTTGTATTGCAATGTGTAATGATGTATTACGATGAATTACAGCGAAATACAAGTATTTCAATGTCTTCACATCCTCCATCCCACATCGTACCTCGCCCCGCACTCCGGGCAGATGAGAATGATGCGATAGCCTTCTTCCGCCCTCAAAAAAGAGCTGTGAAATCCCAGCTCATAGCCGCATTGCGGACAGATCCTAAACGGTTCCTCGCTACTTCATGTGGGTAGATTGAATTGGAGTTTCCCAAGCCTAAGATATATAATTAGTATGAAATTCTTAGTTGTTCTGAAGCCTCTTGCACAGCTCTTTGCCGACTGAACCACACTATTTATTCCTTCCAAAACGCCATTGGATATTTTGGTTTCTGCATAATTTATTATGCCAGTCCAATGTGATTTTATGGTTTTGGCAACATCAATAATGGGGCCAATTTGGCTGTGTGATGCCCAATAGTACCAGTTTTTAAGGAAATCCTCCGCAAGGAGCTTATCATTGTACGTCCAAAAGTCTTTCAGACTTAGCTTGAAATTGTATGCTTTTGATGTTATTAAATTCATATCTTTGAGAGATCCCAGCTTTTTCTTTTCAGCCAATGAAAGGTTATTCGGATTCTTAAGCCACACATATCGTGTATTCTTTAATTCTGCATTGTGGTGCTGCTCCTCGCGACGCACTTGATCTACTGCTTCATTGACCATCTTCATAACGTGGAATTTATCAAAGGTAAGAGACGATTCAGGAAACTGTTCCGTTATCCCTGATATGAATGCAGGAGACATGTCCGAACAAAACATTTCTATATTTTTCGATGCGCCATTATGATTCTCAAGGTCTTCCTTAAATGAGCTGATAACACTCGCGTCCTTGCCATCGCATACGTA
>JAABPZ010000248.1 GCA_011391755.1 Methanothrix sp.
TTCACTGCGACGGCAAAGAGCAAAATTGAGGCTGCTGGTGGTCAGGCAGTAGTAGTATGAACCAGCAGAGTTTCTTTTATGCGATAGAGCCCTTTGTGCGCCGACTCCCTTCCGTGGAGCGGCCCACTGGGCACGTCCATTTTAAGAGAAAGCTAAGCTGGACTTTAGCCATACTCATTCTCTACTTCGTCCTGGGAAACATACCCCTCTTTGGGCTTTCCACAGCATCCATAGATATTTTCAGTTCTTATCGTGCCTTCTTTGCCGGATCCTTCGGCACGATGATGCTCCTTGGCATCGGTCCAATTGTTACTGCATCCATCGTGTTGCAGCTTCTCGTGGGCGCCCAGATCATCAAGCTCAATCTGAGCGAACCACGCGATCAGGCCATTTATCAGGGCACGCAAAAAGCGCTGGTATTTGTGATGGTCGCAGTTGAGGCCCTGCCGCAGGTGTTGGGAGGCTATCTGTTGCCTGATGCCGGTTTAGCTGGTACTCTGGGCGTTTCCCTGGGTATGATATCGTTATTGATCTTTATTCAGGTCTTCGTAGGCGGATCGCTCATCGTTTATATGGATGAGGTCGTCTCAAAATGGGGCGTCGGTTCAGGCGTGGGGCTCTTTATCGTAGCTGGAATAAGCCAGCAGCTGGTCACGGGCATCATCAATCCGGCGACTGGCGACGGTGGGCTTCCTGTGGGCATCATTCCCAAATGGATCGATATCATCAGGCTACAGCTCATCGGCTTTGATACCCTCTTCACCTCGGAAGGGCTGAAGTTCATTCTGATAACAGGAGGAATTCTGGCGCTCATATCTACCATAATGATCATTTTGCTGGTCGTTTTGGTGGAGTCTACCAGAATAGAGATACCACTGGCCCACAGCCGCGTGCGGGGCGCGCGGGGGCGCTTCCCGGTCAAGCTGGTTTACGCCTCAGTTCTTCCCATGATCCTGGTGCGGGCCATTCAGGCCAATATCGAGATGGTGGGAGCATTGCTGGCAGGTAAGATCGGCACGATAACCTCGGCCACGGTGACCGGCCAGGGAGTGACCACGATTTATACCGGCTACTCCAGCATTCTGGGAAATTTTGTCTCGGAAGCTAAAATTAATGCCGCTACGGGCGCGGCTATGAGCGGCTCGTCGCCTCAGCCGGTATCGGGATTGATGTACTATCTATCAGCCTTAAGAGGTCCCAGTGACTGGATGCCGGGAATGGTGCAAAGCACTCCTGGCATGACGGAATTGGGGTTCGCGGCTCTGGCCGGCTGGCAGATATTTCTGCATGTGATTGTGGATGCTTCATTCCTGATCATTGGCGGCATTATCTTCGCTATCTTCTGGATTGAGACCACCGGCATGGGCCCCAAGAGCGTGGCTGCCAAGATCCACAACTCTGGCCTACAGGTTCCGGGCTACAGGAGAAACCCGGCCTCCATTGAGAAGCTGATGGAGAGGTATATCCCCAAGGTGACTGTGATTGGCGGCGTGATCATTGGCGTTTTAACCTTGATCGCCAGCCTTTTGGGCACTCTGGGGGGCGCGGGCGGCACGGGGCTGCTCTTGGCTGTGAGCATCGTCTATCGGCTCTATGAGCAGGTAGCCAGCGAGCAGATTCAGGAGATGTACCCCATGATGCAGAAGTTCTTCGGAGCGTCGGCATGAATGAGAAGCTAACCAAGTCCCTGGACAAAGCCGCCATGGCGGTAGGCTTTGTCCTTTTTTTTGGGGTGATGATCAGCGCTGAACTTAGGACTGGCCTGGGGGAGGCTACCGGTCTTTTGCTGGGATGGCTTCCCGATATTTTGCCTTTCCACGTGGTGCTCTTTATTTTGGCTGCCGTCACGGGTCTATACGCTAGCCTGATTCAGAAGTACACCATGGACTGGGAGTACCTAAGAAATTCTCAGGAGAAGATGAAGACGCTGCAAAGAAATATGAAAGAAGCGCAGCTATCCGGAGATCAGTCTCGAATTCAAGCCATGCAAAACGAGCAGATGAAGGCGGTAGCCGATCAGGGCAAGATGATGCAGATGCAGTTTAAGCCCATGCTCTATATCGGCATCGTCTCCATACCACTCTTCATGTGGGCTTACAGTTTCATATCCGCTAACCCAAACATGATGATGACCTTTCCCTTCTGGGGAAAACATCCCATCAATGCCACCGTCTTGGGGCCGATCCTTTACTGGTTCTACTGGTACTTTATCTGCTCACTGCCGGTATCGCAGATCATCCGAAAGGCTCTGGACATTGGGAGCATGAGCTAGAGATGATAGTAACCATCAGCGGTGCGCCGGGGACGGGCACCTCAACTCTTGCTCGTTCTCTCTCCTTGGAACTCAAACTACGCTGGATCAACTCTGGGGATCTATTTCGCAAGATCGCCGACGAGAAGGATATCTCCGTTCGGGAGATGAACCGTTTGGCCGAGAAGGGTCCAGAGATCGACTATCTAATTGATGATGCTCAGAAGGTCCTGGCCAGGGAGGGGAGCGGCATATTTGAGGGCCGGCTGTCCGGGCATCTGCTGCCGGCTGATTTGAAGGTTCTTTTAAAGGCAGAATTACGCACAAGAGCTGAGCGCATCGCCAAACGCGAGGCAAAGCTGACGAAAGATGCCATGCATGAGACACGCCATCGCGAAGAGAGCGAGGGGCGGCGGTATAAAATGTACTACAACATAGATATCAGCGACTTTTCCGTTTATGATCTGGTAGTGGATAGCGGCAAGTTCGATGAGGCAGCCACGCTGGCAATTGTGCTGGCCGCAGTGAGGGGCCGCCCGTGTCCGTGATCCATCGCGCCGAGAGGGCGAAGATCGCCGAAAAAGGACCTGATCGCGGATCAGCGCGCTCTTCCCCTAGCTCGCCCGCCGCGCCGTTCTCTGCAACACCTGCGACTTCGTCCTCGTCTGATCCGTCTTCATCTGTTTCCAAATATCCGCAAATTCTTCCCTCTGACAAGGTTCGGTCCGTGCTGGTGAAGCGAAGCGGCAAGACCAATTCTGCTTATGGCGTAG
>JAABPZ010000249.1 GCA_011391755.1 Methanothrix sp.
CAAAAACAACTGTACCATGATCTTGGGCTGAAACCGCCTGCCTCGTTATGAGTGGGCGGGAATCTAGGATGGATATTAGAAAAAGGCAAAGATGGTTTCAGTACGGCTGCCCTGGCAGCGGATATTCCAAGCATTAAGGAATTGTATGCCGAGGGCATCACTATGGGAAGTTTATGGTATAGCAATCATTTTGGAAGGGGAAGCCCTTAATGTTTATGGAAGTTCTGGTTGAAGGGAGCGCAGACGTACCGGCAGTTAGAGAGATCCTGGAACGCAGATTTAATTTAAAGAAGGATAAAAATTTTAGAATTCATCCACATAGAGGAAAAGGTAAACTTCCTGAAAACATTTTGTCTAAGCCTAATCCTAGGAATAGAGGTTTGCTTGATCAACTTCCGGCGAAGCTCAGAGGTTTCGGAAAACTGCCTGGTCCATGCTGTGTAGTCGTTTTAGTGGATGCAGACGATGATAACTGCGTAGGTCTAAAATCGGACTTGATCGATGTTTATCGAAAAATTGATTCGAAACCATCTTGTGTTCTATTTAGGATTGCTGTTGAAGAAACCGAATCGTGGTTCATCGCAGATGCTATCGCAGTCAAGAGAGCTTATCCAAAAGCAGATTTAATTAAAATCCCGAAATCACCTCCAGATAGCATAATTGGTGCCTGGGAAAATCTAGCTAAAGCTTTAGGAAGAAAGCCAGAAGATTGCATAGGTGCCGACAAAATCGAGTGGGCTACGCGAATTTCTCCATATTTGGACCTCAACGATCCAAAGTCACCTAGCTTAAATGCATTTTTGCTAGGAATAAATAGTATTATACCAAATATATTATAATAATTATTTCTAAAGTCGTTACAATGTCACAAGAACTCTTTTTCGAATGAGGTTCATATGAACAGGAATTTTAGTTCTGGCCGCGCATGTCTTCTTTCGACGCAACCAAAAGTTCCATCAACCCCTCGCGCCATCCTCCCTTCCATGTCTATTCACCCTATTGAATTTCGATACGGCACCAAAGAGATGAAGGATATCTGGGAAGAGGACTATCGGCTGCGCTGTCTCTTTCGCGTGGAAGCGGCCCTCTCTCTGGCCGAAGAAGAGCTTGGCATGATCCCTCAGGGCGCAGCCGCGGAGATCGCCGCCGCTGCAAAGTCAACCCTTCCAAAGAGGGCCAAGCAGATCGAGGATGAGATCGGCCACGACATGATGGCCACCGTCCTGGCCATGGCAGAGTGCGCTCCCAAGTTTGGTGAGTGGATTCACCTGGGTGCCACCTCCAACGATATCCTAGATACGGCCACCGGCTTGCAGATCAAGGCCTCCTTGGATGTGCTACAACCCAAATTGAAGACGCTTCTGGCGTTGCTGCTGGATCTGGCCATCGACAATAAAAGCCTGGTCTGTGCCGGTCGCACACACGGACAGATTGCGGTACCTACCACCTATGGCCTGCGATTCGCGATCTGGGCCTCCGAGATCGGGCGCCACATCGAGCGCTTGATGCAAATAAGGCCCCGGGCGGCTGTCGGCAAGATGAGCGGCGCTGTGGGCACTCAGGCCGCCTTCGGACTCAAAGGAATGGAGATTCAGGCGCGGGTCATGGAGCACCTCGGGCTTAACGAAGTGGATGTCTCCAATCAGGTAGTGCAGCGCGACCGGCATGCAGAAATGATCTGCTGGATGGCGCTCGTGGCCTCCACCCTGGACAAGATATTTGTGGAGATGAGAACCCTGCAGCGCACAGAGATCGCTGAGGTGGAGGAGGGCTTCGGCAAGAAGCAGGTAGGCTCCTCTACCATGCCTCACAAGAGAAATCCGATTAAGTCGGAGCAGATCTGCGGCCTTTCCAGAATAGTGCGAGCCCAAATCCTGCCCGCCTTTGAGAACATTCCTCTCTGGGATGAACGCGATCTGACCAACAGTAGCTCTGAGCGCATCATCTTTCCGGAAGCTTTTATCTTCACCGACCACCTCATCACCCTGGCCACGCGCACGCTTGGAGGGCTAAGGCTACGCCCTGAGAATATCGAGCGCAATTTGACAATGCTGCACGGACTGAATATGGCAGAGAACGTGATGGTGGAGCTGGCCAAGAAGGGCGTGGGCCGGCAGCAGGCACACGAGATCATGCGCCAGAGCTCGATGGCGGCCTTCGAGCAAAAGAGGGAGCTGGCAGAGATCCTTTTAGAGAACGAGACAGTAGTGGCATACCTCAATGCCAAGGATATAGAGGCAATGCTGGATCCGCACCAGTATATCGGCACCGCCGTGGCTCAGGTAGAGAGGCTTTACGAGAAGCTGCAAAAGCTCTATCTTGCCTGAGGATGGCAAAAAAAGGAGAAAAGGAGAGTGCTGCAATTTCCGCCCGGAATGCCCGCGCTATTCCTTCTTAAATCCGGCTCGATTGATTGGGACAAGTTTGGCCAGATCTTGGACGCTCGATCTTCAGTGACCATGATAATCAACGGGCGGCATAAGATTATAGTGGACAGCGGCCTAATGGGTGAAGAAGAGCCGCTTTGCAAGGCATTGGCAGAGCTTGGCGTAAAGCCGGAGGAGATCGACTGCATTGTCAATACCCATTCCCATCCTGACCACTGTGGCAACAACCATCTATTTTCCAGAGCGAAGGTCCTGACCGTAAAGGAGGGAGATGTCATTGCACCCGGCGTTTGGGTCCTGGCAACTCCCGGCCACAGCATGGACAGCATTTCCGTCGTAGTTGAGACGAAAACGGCAACATTGCAAATGAAAACAATAGTAATATCAGGTGATGCCCTTCCTACCTTGGGAAACTTCAAAAAAAAAGTTCCGCCTGCCTTACATGTCGATTATGATCTGGCCGTGGCCAGCATGCAGAGAATACTGGCACTTGCTGACTTTGTAGTTCCTGGACACGATCTTCCCTTCTCTATCCCGAAAAAAGCATACGTCCCCCTTCCTTTCAGAATAGGGCCAAGCGAAGGAAGTGCAGGCTCTAAGCTCCCTGATTGAATTCTGGCAAAATTGATCCTG
>JAABPZ010000250.1 GCA_011391755.1 Methanothrix sp.
TGGCTAATGCCACTTTTTGGTTGATTGGATTGTCCTCGGCCAGAAGAATGCGAAGATCCTGGTTTCTCGCAGGAGGCAAAGCCGTCTCCCTCTGCGGTTCTATTGATTCTTCCCTTTCTCCAAAAATGCGAAGCAATGCGCTGCCAAGCTGCGCTTCTTTGACCGGCTTGGTTAAGAAGGCTTTGATTTTGGACTGCATTGTTGCCTTCTCTCCCAAGAAGCCGACCTCGATCACAGGCAATGATTGCAGATCCGGCCGGCCCAATCTTTCTGCCAGCAGGGGCCACTGCTGGATATTTACATCAGCTATAATTAGGTCGTACTTCTCCCGGTCCAGCAGCTTGCTGGCTTCCTTGCCCGAGCCAGTCTTTGCCGCAGGCATGGCAAAAGTGCAAAGATGATTGGCCAACATCTCTCTTTCTGCCTCTGTTCCGACTGCGATGAGTGCCTTCTTGCCTATTAATCTGGAATAATCTCCGGCATCTTGATCTATGGCAGCGCTCTCTGTGCTTTTTTCAGGTATGATAAAATGAAATTGAGATCCTACGCCGGTTTTGCTCTCCGCCCAGATTCGACCGCCCATCAACTCCACCAACCGGCTGCTGATGGCCAAACCCAGGCCGGTTCCGTCATACCTGCGAGCAAGTGATGAATCTACCTGGCTGAAGGGGAGAAATAGCCGGGACATGCGATCCTCCGGGATACCAATCCCTGTATCATGCACCGTGAAATGATAAGCGTTCTCTTTTTTCTCGATTGCCACGAAGACTGTGACCTCTCCTGATTCGGTGAATTTGATGGCATTGTTAGCCAGGTTTACAAGAACTTGCCCCAGACGCAAGGCATCGCCCACCATTATCCTGGGTACATCGCTTGCCAGAACATAAGCCAGCTCCAGGCGTTTCTCAGCGGCCCGGGCTGCAACCTGATCGAGAGAGGTCTCCAGAACCTCCAGCAAATCGAATGGCAGGTCCACAATATCCATTTTTCTGGCATCAATCTTGGAAAAATCCAGTATCTCGTTGATGATGCAAAGCAGGGAAAGGCCGCTGCTGCGAATGGTCTTCACATAATCTCTCTTTACCGGATCAAGATCGCTCTCTAAGAGCAGGTCCGTCATGCCTATGACGGCATTAAGAGGCGTTCTTATCTCATGGCTCACATTGGCGGTGAACTCTGCTTTCGCTTTGGCCGAGGCCTCGGCAGCGTCCCTGGCCCGGACCAACTCCTCTTCCATCCTCTTCTGCTCGGTTATGTCTATGCAAACGCCCAGAGCCGCATAAAACTCGCCCGATTCATCGAGCAGGGGATATATGGAGTACATTGCCGGAAACATCTCCAGGTTATGTCTCACAAATGTTCTAAACCCAGAGAGTATTGTTTCTTTTCTCATGCGGCGAGCCGCTTCCACCAATTTATCGCGATCCTCTGGGACAAGCAGCAATGAAACCGGCTTTCCCAAGACCTCTTGACGAAGGTAGCCGAAGCACTTCTCTGCACCCAGCGAGAACTCGATAATGATGGGCGTCTGACTTCTGACATCGGCGATGATAAACGAGACATTCTTAGCAGCTTCAAAAATAGCTTTTAAATGCCTATCCCTCTCCTGTAAAGCCTTTTCCGCTCTTTTCCTTTCAGTCAGCTCATTATTCAGATCGGCTGTTTTCTTTATTACCATCTTGTTCAGGAAGTCCTGTCTGCCCGCCACCAGGTAAAAAAGGCCGATTAAAAGTCCAATAATTATCAAGCCTACCATTTGGGCGATTCTCAGAGGCACTTGTACGGAGTCAATCCATCCGCCTGCCGGCACCCCTGCCATCTCCCAGTAGCCGTCTGGCAGCTCTACTCTGTGGATCACCGGATCGGACTGGAATACTAGGCTTTCGCCCAGAAATACCCACCCGCTGCTATCTCTTAATGCCATATTCAGGTCGCAGGGGGTATTGTTAAATCCCGCCGCTTGCAGCACCGGTGGGATATCGATCGTTATCATGACTATTCCCCAGAACGTCTCATTCTCATAAACGGCTTTCCTGGCCACCATGCCCAGGCCGCCTCTCCTCATCTCATGAGGATTGGTGATAACCAGGCGATGGGTGTCAATGGCTTTTTGCACATCCTTCCTAAAGCTGGGGAAAAGATCCTGGAAGAGGCTGCGTCCGATCATGGCTTTATAATCGCGTGCCGGATATACGTACCGAAAGACTCCATTTGGCGCTATGGCAAGATTGCGAATGCCGTTGGTGCTGGAATAGATATGCTCTGAGAATATCTCAAACTCATCATCAAAAGAGGGCTTTTGCGATCTGATCTCCGCCTGAACAAAGGCATCCAGGCCTTCCAGCAATTCCAGGCGCAGAGAAATGGCCATAGCTAGAGAGTTGCCCTGTGGATCAAGCTGGCCGGCAACACGCGTTCGCTCATCAGTTACAAGCTGGGCCTGATACCAAAGGCTTGCTTGCCACCAGATCAGTAATAAAACAATAGCAAGCAGAGCTGTCTGGAACTGAGTCTTTCTCATTGGCCTTCCTTTTCACGGGCAGGAGTTCTATTCTCCTCTCTACCTTCTTTAACTATTGTCGGATAAACTATTTCCGCTCATAAATCCTGGGCAATGAGTGAATGTGGCCTGAGGAACAGACTCGCAGTCGGCTAATGGATGGAATGGGTACGGCATTCTTCAATAATCCCGTAGTGGTAAGGAGATTTCTGCCGGACGACTTGGAGGCAGCTTTAGAGATCGACCGGGAGGTCTTCGGCGGATATGATCCGGCCATCTTCTCGGCCTTTTATGAATACCACGGCGGCAGCTCTCTTGTCGCAGAGGTGAGCGGAATTGTGGCCGGCTTCGTCCTGGGATTTAAGCATACTCCTTTCGAGGGGAGAGTCTTCTGGCTGGCCGTAAGGCCGGGCTTTCAAAGCCGCAGCATAGGCATGAGGCTTATGCTGGAGGTTTTACAGATCTTC
>JAABPZ010000251.1 GCA_011391755.1 Methanothrix sp.
GTTACGGACGATCTCGGGCGGACGGTCAGAGTGGCCGAAACCCCGGCGAGAATAGTCTCGCTCTCTCCTTCCAACACGGAGATCCTCTTTGCTCTCGGCCTGGGGGATCGTGTGGTTGGGGCGACGAAGTACTGCAATTATCCTCCTCTGGTGAAGGAATTAAAGGATAATGGAAATATCGAAGTTGTGGGTGGGTACGTTGAACCGGATATCGAGAGGATTCTCACTTTGCATCCCGATCTGGTCCTGGCCGGCCAGAAGCACAGCAGCGGGGCAGTACCCCTGCTGGACAAAGAGGGCATTGCCACCTTTGTTGTCGATCCGAATAATCTCTCCAGCATCATTCGATCCATAGAAAAGATCGGAAAGATCACAAGAAAGGATGCGGAGGCATCCGAGCTATGCCATCAGATGGAGTTCAGAATAAGAGCCGTATCGGACAAAGTCTCATCCCTTCCTAAAACGCGCGTACTTTACATCGTCTGGCATGATCCGGTTCGGACGGCAGGTGCGGGAACCTTCGAGGACGAGATCATAGAGAAGGCAGGGGGTGTGAACATCTTCCACGATCTGTCAGGATATGCTCAAGTAGATCCTGAAGCCATAGCCGTGCGAAATCCCGAAGTGATCATAGCCTGCTCAGGCATGGGAACCGGGGCGGACAAAACCATGCAATGGGCGGAAAAGGAACGCGGCTTGAATCAGACCGATGCCCGCAAGAATGGTCGGATCTATCAGGCAGAAGGAGATCTCATAACCCGCGCCGGTCCCAGGATCGTGGATGGCCTGGAGATGTTTGCCAAGTTCATACATCCTGGGGCGTTCTGAGGCATTAGTCGTGAATCTCATGTCTGGCCATAATGTTGTATCCAGAGACCTGATGCTAGGTGCCTGCGAGAGGACCGATTTAAGGGAGCAATACAGGCAGTACACAGGACGAAAGGTGCTCTTCTTCCTGGCCCTGATGTTGGCGATAGCTTTCCTGGCAGGGGTGGCAGTCACCCTCGGTTCAGCAGAGGTCAGCATCATGGATGTCTACTCCTCCATCCTGGCCGGATTCTTCCCCGGACACTTTCATTCCACAGCCTTTACCGATATGATCGTCTGGGACCTGCGGCTGCACAGAGTTTTGATGAGCATTGTCGCCGGCATGGGCCTCGGCGTGGCCGGGGCTGTAATGCAGGGCATTCTCAAGAACCCACTGGCCAGCCCCTTCACTTTAGGCATCTCCTCCGCGGCCGGCTTCGGCGCAGCATTGGCCATCATCCTTGGTGCAGGCATTGTGGCAGGCTCCTGGCTTGTCATCGGCAATGCCTTCATCTTCGCCCTTCTCTCCGCATTCGCCGTTTACGGCCTGGCCAAGTACAAAGCAATCTCCACCGAGACCATGATTTTAGCAGGCATCGCCATAATGTACCTTTTTTCGGCCCTAACATCCTTGCTGCAGTATGGGGGAAAGTCAGAGAAGGTTCATGAAGTGGTCTTCTGGATGATGGGCTCTTTGGGCCGCTCCTCCTGGGAAACCGTGGGGATGGTCATAACTATTCTGATCATTTGTCTGCCTTATCTTATCATCAAATCATGGGATCTCAACGCTCTAGGGGCTGGCGATGAGACTGCCCAGAGCCTGGGAGTGAATGTAGAGCGAACGAGGGTGATCTATATGATGCTCTCCTCGCTCATAACCGCCAGCATCATCAGCTTCACGGGAACCATCGGTTTCATAGACCTGGTCTCACCTCACATTACCAGGATGGCCATAGGCGGAGACCACCGGTTTCTTTTGCCCGGTTCCGCTCTTGTGGGCGCCTTGCTCTTGCTCGCGGCCGATACCACTGCACGAACCATTCTGGCCCCTGAGATCCTGCCCGTAGGGATCATGACCGCCCTCCTGGGAGTGCCGTTCTTCGTCTATCTGTTCATGAGGCGGAAGAAAGAGTTTTGGTGAAAGTGCAAAGCATTTGCAGAAGAGAAGCGCCCCGACCGAGCCGCAAACCCCAGGGCGGCCAATGGCAGATTGGCCAGGGCACATCATTCATCCCATTTCACTTTGGCAGGTGAGCAAAGCCAAAAGCATTATGGTAAAGGAGGCCTTTGCACTACGCACCTACAACTACGAGTTAATCGTATATAGTAATAAATCTTTTGCTAATAGTATTAATAAATTTGTTTAAAATATTTATTGATAACAAAAGACACTAATAATGGAAGGATCTATTAATTACCAGGTCAATCTTCAAATTAGATTATTTGTAAAAAATGGCATTAAAAAATAAATGCATATTAACTTAGATGAAAGATCGATAGTGATTCGGCTGCGGATAATTTGAGACACGCTTCAATCGTTGGTAAATGACCATCATTTGCAGGAGGAAGTCAATTGGTAGATATCACCATCAAAGGCCTTACATTCAGCTACAACAGTCACAGGATCCTCGATGATCTCAATCTCGTTATCGAGAACTCAGAGATTTTGAGCCTGGTTGGGCCAAACGGCTCGGGAAAGACCACACTCATCAAGTGCATCGATCGCATCCTCAAGCCCAGGGGCAGCATCCTTCTGGATGGCCTGGAACTGGAGAAAATGAGCCGCCAGGAGGTGGCCAGACAGATCGGCTATGTGCCCCAGTCCAGCTCTACTCCCCTGGCTACCACGGTCTTTGATACGGTTCTCATGGGCCGAAGGCCGCACATCGGCTGGAGGGTCGCCAACTCAGACCTGGATAAGGTGGCCGAGGTCCTGGAAAGGCTGCACCTGGAAGATCTGGCCATGCGCGACTTCTCTCAGCTTTCCGGCGGCCAGAAGCAAAAAGTGCTCATTGCTCGCGCCCTGGCCCAGGAGCCGGCTGTGCTCCTGCTGGATGAGCCCACCTCCAACCTGGATATGCTCCATCAACTGGAGGTAATGGAGACCGTGAGCAGCCTGGTTAAAGAGAAGAAAATATCTGCGGTCATGGCCAT
>JAABPZ010000252.1 GCA_011391755.1 Methanothrix sp.
TCTTGCCGAGGTAAGGGAGCTACGACGAAAGCTTCCCACCACCACTCAGTATGCTTTTGTAGCCAATCTCCGGGAGAGGATAGAGGACTGATAGGTTCCTATTCCTGGGACAATAATAGTAATAGTAATTGTAATAGTATTGGTAATAACCGTTAAGGAGGGTGCTATGGTTGATAGTAATCTGGCCGAAGCTGCGAGGCAGTTTACCATAAAGATGAACCTGGGTGCCTACCAGGAGGCGGCAAAGATCAAGTCCGACTTTGGTCTGCCTAGTGACATGCTAATGGAGGCTGTCCGCAAAGCCTACGATGCCAATATGAAGAAAGGCGACTACTCCTTGGCTGCCGATCTGGCCAGGAAGTACGACCTTCCCGCGAATCTTCGCCTGGAAGCGGCAGAGCGGTCATTCAACCGAAAAATCGATAGCGAGTTTTATCATGCGGCTGCCGATTATGCCAAGGAATATGGCCTTCCCCAGGATCTGGTCCGGCAGGCGGCGGTCCAAGCTTTCAATAAGAGCATGAGCTTTGGTCTGGTCAAGAATGCGGCAAAGATCGCCGAGGAGTTTGAGCTTCCTCCTGAGATGCTGCTACAAGCGGCCACTAAGTCCTATGAGCTGCATATGCAAGCCGGCCTTTACCGCAAGGCTTTGAAGATCGCGCAAAAGTACAGGCTTCCGCAGGAAATGGTGGCGGCGGCAGAGAAGAAGATCTCTTAATGCCAAGAGTCGTGCTTACCATCGGCGGCTCTGACTCGGGGGGCGGGGCAGGCATCCAGGCGGACCTCAAGACGTTTTGCGTTCTGGGACTGCATGGAACATGCGCCGTCACCGCCATTACTGCCCAAAACACCCTGGGAGTGCAAAGGGTCTATGGCCTGGAACCCGACATAGTAGTAGAGCAGATGAGGTCGATCACTGATGATTTCACCATTTCTTTTGCTAAAACGGGCATGCTCCACTCCGCCGAGATTGTAACTGCGGTGGCCCAGCACCTGCGGATGACAGATATCCCCTTTGTCTTGGACCCGGTGATCGAGGCGGAAGCGGGCGGCAGGCTGCTTCGACCTGAGGCGGTAGAGGCGCTAAAAGCAGATCTCATTCCACTGGCAACGGTAGTAACTCCCAATATCTTCGAGGCCCAGGCTCTGACGGGAATAGAGGTTCGCGATAGAGACAGTGCTAAACTCGCCGCTCAAAAGATCTTGCAGCTTGGTCCGAAAGCGGTAATCGTTAAGGGGGGCCACCTGGACTGCACCGATCTCCTGGCGAATGGTGTTGAGGTCATCCTTTTGCCGGGGAGAAGGGTGGTGGGGGGTAACCACGGGGTAGGATGCACCTACTCTGCCGCATTAACCTCATTTCTGGCCCTGGGCCTCCCCCTTAAAGAGGCGGCCCGCCAGGCCAAGAGGTTCGCAGAAAGGGCGCTTCTGGGCAGCATGCGGGTGGGAAAGGGCGTGGGTCCGGTCAACCAGGCAGCGGCAGCGGCGAATTGCAGTGGGCATGAGCTTGCGGTAAAGATTGCAGGAGGCCGGGGGGACGGGAAGATATAAATTGGTGAGGCAAGGATGCACAAAGAATTGCTCTAGCTGGAGTGTTGATTATGGGAAGTGTAAAACCTAGTTATATCAAGAATTTCGCGATGGATCTGTTGAGAACCTACGAAAGCTCATTTAGCCCTGACTTTGAACAAAATAAACTGGTGGTATCAGAGTACACCGACATCAAAAATAAGACCATACGAAATCGTGTTGCAGGATATATTTCCAATGTGATGCGGCAGAGACGAACTCGCCGAGGCGAGGTCGAGATCGATGCTGCTTAAAGGCGTGTTTCCCGCTTTAATTACGCCGTTTTTAGAAGATGAGAGCTTGGATGAGGAGGGACTGAGGAAGAACATTGAGTACCTGAATAAAACCGGCATAGCAGGCATTGTTCCCTGCGGCACAACTGGTGAGTCGGCCACATTAACCTTTGAGGAGCATAAAAGGGTAGTGGAGATTGCCGTGGAATCTTCCAAGGTACCGGTTATTGCAGGCACGGGCTCAAACAATACCCGTGAGGCTTTGGAGCTGACGCGCCATGCGGCCAAAGCCGGTGCATCTGCGGCTTTGTTGATCACGCCCTACTACAACAAGCCCAATGATCGGGGTATGTTCGAGCATTTCAAGACGATCGCCGAGAAGTGCGACATCCCAATTGTGCTCTATAATGTTCCCAAGAGAACCGGAATCGATCTCAAGCCGGAATTGGTTGCAAAACTGTCCAAGGTAAAGAACATCGTGGCCATAAAGGAGGCCAGTGGAAGCCTCTCTCAGCAATCTCAGATCATCGAGCTGACTCATGACAGCGATTTTGTCGTTCTCTCGGGAGATGATGATCTGACCCTGCCTACCATGTCTCTGGGCGCCAAAGGTGTGGTTTCTGTGGTGGCCAATGTAGCTCCTAGAAAGACCGTGGCCATGGTGGAGGCTATTTTGAAGGGCGACTTCGAGAAAGCAAGAGCACTGCACTATGAGCTTGCCCCCCTGGTGCGAGCCATGTTCCTGGAGACAAATCCCATTCCTGTGAAGACTGCACAAAAATATCTGGGATGTGCCGGCGGGCCAATGCGTCTTCCTCTGGCTGCAATGGCTCCTGAGAAAGAGCAATTGTTAAAGGAGATCCTGGAAAGGCTAGGCGAGAGAGCATGACACGCATCGCCATTACCGGTGCTTTGGGGCGCATGGGAACCCTGATCATCCAGGAGGCGGCCAAGGCAAAAGACATGCAGCTCGTGGCCGGATTGGATGCCATCGGGGCGGGGAAGGAGCTGCCAGGCGGCATCATCGTTAAAGATGCCTCGGAGCTGGAGTCGGTCTTAAAGGAGAGCAAACCGGATGTGCTCATCGACTTTACCATTGCCAAGGCGGCGGTGAATAACGTATGCACGGCGGCAAGTCTTGGAATTGATCT
>JAABPZ010000253.1 GCA_011391755.1 Methanothrix sp.
GCCCCATGATACTTCTCATTTGGCATCAGACTTATGCGCCGTCGTCAATATCAGCGAGGGATGCAACGGTTCCTGCAGCTACTGCATAGTTACAAAGGCCCGAGGCAGGCTGAAAAGCCGCCGGGTGGAAGATATAGTATCTGAAGTGGAAAAGCTGGTGGCTTTGGGAACGGCGGAGGTGCAGATCTCCGCCCAGGACACGGCCGCTTATGGATCGGATACCGGGACAGATCTGGGGCAATTGCTGGAGAGGCTGGTGGAGATCCCAGGCGATTTTCGGCTGCGCGTGGGCATGATGAATCCCAATAGCGCTCTTTTAATCAAAGATCAGCTTCTTAGAGCCTATCAAAGCCCCAAAATATACCGCTTCTTGCATATCCCGGTACAATCAGGCTCAGATGAGATTCTTCGAAACATGGGCCGCAGATACTCGGCGGCAAGCTTTCTGGAGCTTGTCTGCGCCTTTCGATATGCAATTCCTGGGATCACCATAATCACGGATGTCATAGTGGGTTTTCCAGGTGAGACGGATGGGGATTTCATAGAGACCCTTGATCTCATAAAGCGCTTGCAACCGGATAAGGTCAATATCACCAGATTCTCGGCGCGACCGGGCACGGCTGCCGCCCAAAAGTACGACATGCCAGACCGCATCAAAAAGGATAGATCAAGAGAGATGACCGGGCTATGGCAAAAGATTGCCGCACAAAGAAATCAACAGTACGTGGGCGAGATTTTGCCGGCCAGGATCACAGAGCGCGGGCGGGACGGCACCATGAAGGCCCGGGCAAAGAACTATCTAGGCATAGTTGTTAAAGGCCGCCCCAAACTTGGCGCAATCGTCCTGGTCCAAGTCACGGACAGCAATCCCTTTTATGTATCCGGTTATTTGCTGACCGGCTAAATCGCGAAGAAGCTCTTATGATCCAAATATATATGTTGAATTTTAGAAATATAAACTGGCAATTCAGAAAAGGCTATTCGATGACAGTAAATGGCTCGCCGCAACAAACAGGCACTTATAGCAGAGTATCCAGTTCGGCTTTTTAAGATGATTGTTTTGGTGTACCATTAAGCTTATTAATCATGAAAATAATCAATGGTGATAATGCATCTAAGACCCCCTCCAAATATAGAGGGAGCCCCATCTTTGCTTGTTTATTTGCAAACTTGCTTACAAAAAGCAGATTGAGTGGGTTTTAGAGACATAATTAGATAAAGGAGGTTAAAAATGGCTGAGCAAAAAGCAACCGCAAAAACATCAGTGCTATATGAAGAGACCAGGGTATTCGAGCCATCCAAGGAGCTTGTTGAGAACTCCAACGTCATGAAGTGGATGAAGGAGAAGGGGTTCAAGACAGAGCGGGAGCTGCGCCTCTGGTGCTCTGCTAACTACATTCAGTTCTGGGGAGAGATGGCCAAGACCTATGCCGATTGGTTTGAGCCCTGGTCCTCGACACTGGAATGGATACCACCCTATGCCAAGTGGTTCGTAGGCGGCAAGTGTAACGTGGCCTATAACTCTGTGGACAGGCATGCCAAGGGCGCGAAAAAGGACAAGGTAGCCTACATATTCGTCCCTGAGCCCACCGACCAGCCCACCCAGAAGATCACTTATCTCGAGCTCTACAAGGAGGTCAACAAGTTCGCCAACGGCCTGAAGAGCCTGGGCGTCGGGAAGGGAGACAGAGTCATGTTGTACATGCCCATGATCCCCCAACTGCCCATTGCCATGCTCGCCATCGCCAAGATCGGAGCCATTCACTGCATTGTCTTCTCCGGATTCTCTTCGGGCGGCCTTAACAGCAGAATCATGGATGCCGAGGCCAAGGCCGTGGTAACCACCGATGGTTTATACCGGCGCGGCAAGCCCATTCCCCTCAAGCCCAATGTGGACGAGGCCACCGCCAATACTCCCACTGTGCAGAATGTAATCGTGGTCAAGAGGACAGGGCTTGAAGTGCCCATGAAGCAGGGCAGAGACGTCTACTGGCATGACCTGGTGGCAGGAAAGTCCGAAGAATGCGAGTGCGAGAAGATGGACTCTGAGGACCGGCTGTTCATCCTTTACACCTCCGGCACTACCGGCAAACCCAAGGGTATCGAGCACGTACACGGCGGATACTGTGTGGGACCGGCTCAAACTCTGCATTGGGTCTTCGACATCAAGGATAACGATGTCTGGTGGTGCACAGCCGATATCGGATGGATCACAGGCCACTCCTACATAGTTTATGGACCTCTCTGCCTTGGGGCAACCAGCATGATGTATGAGGGCGCTCCTGACTTCCCGGACTTTGGTCGATTTTTCAAGATCATCCAGGACAACAAGGTCTCCGTCTTCTACACCGCACCAACAGCCATCAGGATGTTCATGAAGGCCGGCGAGAAATGGGCCAAGGATTATGATCTCTCCAGCATAAGGCTGCTGGGAAGTGTGGGCGAGCCCATTAACCCCGAGGCCTGGATGTGGTATAGAGAGCACTTCGGTGCTGGCAAATGCCAGATCATGGATACCTGGTGGCAGACTGAGACCGGCACCTTCCTGGTGTCTCCTCTGCCCATCACCCCGCTCAAGCCCGGCTCTGCGACCTTCCCGCTGCCCGGATTCAACATCGATATCCTGGACGAGGATGCCAACCCTGTGCCAGCCGGCTCGGGCGGCAACATAGTGAGCAATACACCCTGGCCGTCCATGCTGAGGGCCTTCTACAGAGACACGGTTCGGTACCAGAAGGAGTATTGGTCCACTTACTGGGAGATCAGACCCGGCACATACCTGGCCGGCGATAAGGCCACCAAGGATAAGGATGGATACTTCACCATCCAGGGCAGAATCGATGATGTGCTGAAGGTAGCCGGACACAGAATCTCCAACGCTGAGGTCGAATCCGCTTTCGTATCTCATCCCAAGGTTGGCGAGGCGGGTGTCATAGGCAAGCCCGACC
>JAABPZ010000254.1 GCA_011391755.1 Methanothrix sp.
CGCTGCCCAGCTCTCCGCGCATTCCCGCCAGGAAAAGCATCTCTGCGGCAACGCATGCGGGCGTGGCATACTGCTCCCTTTGAAAAGAGGGCCGACTAAAGCCCTCCAGCCGCTCCAGCATCATCTCAAGCTGCTTTCTCTTCATATTTGCCAGGCAGACATGATATTGCGGCCTATATCAAGTATAGTATTGCCTCTATTGCCAGCAGCATCACCAAGAGAGTCGTCATAACCTTGAGGAGGAATACGGCTTTAAAGCGGCTGAAGGGGCTTTCTTGAGGCTCTATCTCAATTTCGGGATCTTTAGCGGCTTCGCAAAACTCTAGCTGCTCATTATTCAGCACTTCATTTCTCACTTCATTTGCATCTGTTAGTGCCCTTTCGTGCGGCTCCTCTCTCCCGTCCTCTGGTTTTAGGGGCATTTCCTTACTTTCCCGGAATTGCTGCCCTATGGTCGGCAAGAGAAGCTGGCCGTAACTCTTGCAGGCCAGGTCGGCTTTGATTGGGACCAGCCATCCATCCGCCAGGATCAGGTCTTTTGCCACATACCCCTCCTTTGAGATCTCCAGGACCGGCAGGTCCGTCTTTGCTATGGGTTCCGACTCTGGATCATGCAGATCATTTATCTTGATATTAACCACAAATTCACCCTTTTCGGTCACGGGCAAGAGATACACAGACTCATCCCAGGTTAATATGCTATTACTATCATCGATTTTGTTTAGCGAATTGCTCACCATGGCCCCGGCAATAAGTTGCAGGGCCGCTTGGCATTGCCCACTTACGTTTGCTGCCGGCCCCTCCAGGATTTCTGCGGCCTGTGCAAACCTATTTGCGCTGCTTTCTTTCCCATCCAAAATCTTTTCTGCATGACGCAAAGCCACGGCTGCTGCCTGCAGCTTCTCGGTCGCATCTCTTCCAGATCTCTGCATATCTACGCTGGCATTGATATCTTTCAGGGCCTGGCAAAGAAAGCCGCCCGCCTCCTCTGATGCCCACCCCTGGGTCCCTCCCATGAGATACTCCGAGGCATTGTTCAGGGCGCGGGTCAACATCAAGGGATCGTTTGCTAAAAGCCCAATGCTGTAGACTTCCTTCATTCCGGCGATGATTCTTTGCAGGCCCAGGATCCCGGCTTTATTGCCATCATTGGCATTTAGAGCCGCATTGTCCAGGAAGGTCTGGGCCCTCTCCACCAGTATCAGCGCCTCCTCGCCCTGAACATCCCCGCAGAGCCTTACCAGATAGGACCGGCTCTTTGCCATTGCCTCGGCTAACTTGATCTCGGCCTGGCCTTCCTCAAGGGTAGATGCCAGCTCATGATAACGGTTAGAAGCCAGGACGAATAGCTGGGAGGCTTCCAGTCTTTGCTGTCGGCTGGATGATCGGCCCGGTTCTTCTTGCAGGCAATTTTTTGCCATGGAGCTGTAAGTCTTCGCCAGGCAATAGAGGGCATTCTGATAACTGGGCTTTATTTGGCGGGAAATGAGCAGAACGGCTCTCTCCAGAGGTTCGCGAGCCGCAGTTGCCTGCCCCATCTGCAGGTAGATGCGTCCCAGGTTGGATAGAACAATTCCCTGGCTCTGACTTTCGCCTTGCTCTTCGAACAAAGAGAGGCTGGAATTGAAGTAGCACAGTGCCTTATCCCAGTCCATTCTCTGGCCGGAAATTCTTCCCAGCCGGTCCAGCACCCAGGCAGCGCTCCTTTTATCACCCAGTCTCTGAAAGTCGGTCAGGCTTCTCTCGAAGTATCGGGCAGCAAGCTCCTTCTCTCCCATATCGGCATAGATCCGGCCAAGGCTTCCCGTCATCTGAGCGATGCCGAGTTCGTCACCCTTCTCCTCGAAGGTCTTCAGGCTGCGGTAACAGTGCTCTATGGCTTTGTCCCATTCCCCGCTCTTCCGGTAGGCTGAGCCCAAATTCCCCAATACATGGGCAAGACCGATATGATCCCCTTCCTTGGCAAAGCAGTCGGCGGCCAACTGATAGTAGAAAGCAGCTTTTGCCAGATCTCCCTGATGGACAAAGGCTTGACCCAGGTTATTCTGCAGCACCGGTCGCAGAATCGGATCGCGGCAGAGAGACAGGGCCCTGTTGTATGTATTTATGGCAAGACTTGGCAGATCCACCCTGCGGCAGATATCGCCGAGGCGCTTGATCTCATAAACATCTTGGAGCTTAAGAGAAAGTTCGCGGCAAACATCCTCGTCGATTCTGCCCTTTCGGGAGCTTTCCAGCAATTTACCTAAGTGTTCAGGACAACTTCCTTCGATGGCCTTAATATCGATTTTTTGTAGACCATCACCTCCTTTAGAAAGAGATGCATAAATTTCCTGGAGAACGACTAATTGATCCATAGATTATAAGATAACTTATATCTTTATATAGTTTTTGAATCTATCGAATTTTGCGAGTTCTATTCAGGCTTTATAAATCTCCTCTTGAAGAAGCCTTTTATATCTTGGACGTGAGTGTTTTTGGGAGATCCCCGATGGAGTTCACTGCACAGGAAAAATATGAATTTAAGCGTCTTCTCGATGGCCTGAGGAGCAAGACGGGTCAAGGGACGGAGCTAATTTCCCTCTATATCCCACCCGATAAGCAGATCTATGATGTCACAAGCCAGCTACGTGAAGAGTACGGACAGGCAGCCAACATAAAATCTCGTGTCACCAGGCTCAGTGTGCAGGGCTCCCTTGAGTCAGCCATGTCCCGGCTCAAGCTCATCCCCAAACCTCCTGCCAACGGTGTAGTCATATTCAGTAGTAACCGCCATTGAGAATATTCTTCCGGGTCAGATCATGGATATTTGGGCCGACTGGATTGATGCCCACAATGGTGCTGATGCCCCGAAGAATGGGAAAATAAGGTTCTGCCTATCTGTCGGCCCGGAGCAACATCAAACCACCAACTTCCAAGCATCACTTCATC
>JAABPZ010000255.1 GCA_011391755.1 Methanothrix sp.
CGCTGCCTGCTTTGTAGTCCGCGACAGCCGCCGCGCTCTCCGCCACGGCTTCACGCACTGCCTTTTGCACGGCATCGTCCTCTGCCTTGCATAGGCCCAGGGCCAGGACGATTTCTCCAGGCGTGCCGCTCTTCTTGTCCAGCAGAGTACGTATGATCTGCACCGCCCCGTCCTCGCTGATCTTGCTCTGCTCCAGCATTTGCACAATCTCGGCCATGTGCTCCTCTTGGAAGCTCTCAATGGAGAGGTCGCGATAGTTCAGTTCGCCCTTGAGAACATCGGCGATCCAGACTGCGGCCAGCTTGGGCGAAGCGCGCGCCGCGACGGCTTCGTAGAAGTTGGCCAGCTTGATCTCTGAGGTTAAGGATTTGGCATGATCATCCGCCAGGCTGTACTGCTTGACAAACCTCTCCCGCTTGACGTCGGGCAGTTCCGGGAGCGTTGCTCTTATGGCCGGCACCCAGGGAGCGATACGCAAGACGGCCAGGTCGCACTCCGGGAAGTAGCGGTAGTCGTGAGCACCCACCTTGCTTCTGATGGAGACGGTGATGTTTCTCAGCTCATCGAAGTGGCGTGTCTCCTGCACTACTTTGATGTTCCTGCGCTGCAGGTTCTTTTGCCGGGTGATCTCATAGGAGAGGGCTTTTTCCACGCCCTTGAAGCCGGTGATGTTCTTGACCTCGGATCGGTCTCCCCCTTTGAGGGAGATGTTGGCATCGATGCGCATGGACCCTTCCTGTGTGCCGTCGAAGACATCCAGATAATCGAGAATGCTTTTCAGCTTGTCCAGGAAGACGCGCGCTTCTTTGGGTGAGCACAGGTCCGGCTCGGTTACCACTTCCAGGAGCGGCATGCCGCAGCGGTTGTAGTCCACCATGGTGTACTTGGCCTTGTCAATGGTGCCGGCATGCACCAGCCGGCCGGGGTCCTCTTCCATATGCGCCCGGTTGATGCGAATATTTCGTTCCGCGCCGTCGTCGCCCAGTATCATGATGTGACCCTTTGTGGCCAGGGGATAGTCGTACTGGCTGATCTGAAAGCCCTTGGGAAGATCGGGGTAGTAGTAGTTCTTCCTATAGAAGAGCGTCTCCTCTTCAATTTTGCAGTTCAAGGCCAGGCCCACCTTGATGCCATACTCCACTGCTTTCTTGTTGATCACGGGCAGAGAGCCGGGCAGTCCCAGGCAGACGGGGCAGGTATGGCTGTTGGGCAGAGAATCGTGGTAGGCCGTGGAGCAGCCGCAGAACATCTTGGACTGCAGGCGGTTGAGCTGCACGTGTATCTCAAGACCAATGATGACGTCATCCATTTCTAGATCACCTCCGGCTGGGCTTCATGGAAAGGTGTGGCCGACTCGAAGGCCTGAGCCGTGCGAAGCACCGTCGCCTCACCAAAGTGCGGGCCGATGAGCTGCAGGCCCACAGGCAGATGTCCGGCAAAGCCGCAGGGTACCGAGATGGCGGGCACGCCTGCTAGATTGATGGGCACGGTGAAGACATCGGCCATGTAGAGGGAGAGCGGATCGTTGATGCGCTCTCCAATCTTGAAGGCGGGAATGGGCATGGTTGGCGAAGCGAGAAGATCCACATCTTTGAAGGCGCAGAGGAAGTCCTCTTTGATGAGCGTTCTCACCTGGAGAGCTTTGAGGTAGTAGCGGCCGTAATAGCCGGCGGAGAGGGCATAGGTCCCCAGCATTATGCGCCTCTTCACCTCTGGGCCGAAACCTTTGGCGCGAATTTCTGAAAAAGTAGTATGCCAGTCCTTGTCTTCTCCCTGGCGTAGCCCGTAGCGCAGGCCATCGAAGCGGGCCAGGTTGGATGAGGCCTCGCTCATGGCGATGACGTAGTAGGCGGCCAGAGCATAGCGGGTATGGGGCAGGCTGATCTCCTGCCAGGATGCGCCTAGAGACTCAAGGGTGGCAATGGCCTCCCAAACCGCCTTTTCCACATCTTTGTTCACTCCCTCGCCGAAGTACTCCTTGGGAATGCCGATCTTCAGGCCGGCGACGCCATCCTCCAGGCCGGGCAAATAACTATGGCGCGCCCCCTCTGCCGAGGTGGAATCCCTTTCATCGTGCCCCGATATGGTCTCCATGAGAAGGGCGGTATCCTCGACGGTGTGGGTGAGCGGGCCGATCTGCTCCAGGGAGTTGGCATAGGCCACCAGGCCATAGCGCGAGACCAAGCCGTAGGTGGGCTTGAGTCCCACAATGCCGCAAAAGGATGCCGGACAGCGAACTGAGCCGCCCGTATCTGAGCCCAACGCGCATGGGGCTTCACCAGCGGCCACCACAGCTGCGCTGCCGCCGCTGGAGCCGCCCGGAACGCATGCCCTATCCCAGGGATTTTTTGTCGGCCCAAAGCAGCTCGTCTCAGTGGAGGTGCCCATGGCAAACTCGTCCATGTTGGTCTTTCCCATGATGATGGCCCCCTCCGCCTTGAGGCGCTCGATAACGTGGGCATCATAGGGCGGGATATAGCCGCAGAGTATTCTTGAGCTGCAGTTGGTCTCAATTCCCTTGGTGGAGATGCTCCCTTTGATGGCGATAGGCACCCCCGCCAAAAGGCCCCGTCCGGGATTTTTGTCGAACCGCCTGGCCTCTTTTAATGCGCTCTCTTTGGCCAAAGTGGTGAAGGCATTGAGCGAACTCTTCTCGATTTTCTCAAAGAGCTGGAAAAGATATTCCTCGCATGATTCGGCTTTTAGCCTGGCTTTTAATTCCGAGAGCATGATCACACAATCCTGGGGCTCTTAAAATAGCCATTTTCTGTGCGCGGCGCATTCTTGAGCGCCTGGTCCTGAGAGAGGGATTCACAGGCAGCATCCTCTCGAAAGATATTAGCCAGGTCCACCACACGGTAGGTGGGCTTTACACCCGTTGTGTCCACCTCATCC
>JAABPZ010000256.1 GCA_011391755.1 Methanothrix sp.
AAGCTGAGGATACGACAGAGAAGGGCGAGAATGTGGTGATCACTGGCAAGGAAGGTGCCAGACTGTTGGTGAAACCACGACGATGCTTAAAATAAGAGGGATGAAAGTAATGAGCAACAGGCGGATTGGCTTTGCTCCGCCCCGCTCTTTTTAGCTTCTGCTGATCATGGTGCCAACGCCCTCGTGGGTGAGCAGCTCCAGCAGTATGGCGTGATGCTTTCTGCCGTCAATGATGTGAGCTTTCTCGACGCCGCCACGCACGACGGTTACGCACGCTTCCACTTTAGGGATCATGCCGCCCTTGATGACGCCGTTGGCCACCAGCCGTTCGAAGTCGGAGGCAGGAAACTCGGAGATAACGCTCTTCGGATCGTCGGGATTCATGCGCACACCTTCCACATCGGTGATGGAAAAGAGCTTCTTGGCCCGCATGGCCACGGCCACAGCTCCAGCCACGGTGTCGGCGTTGACGTTGAGGTTATTGCCCTGGCCGTCAGACGCTATGGGAGATATGACGGGGATATAGCCCTTGCCGGCCATGATCATGAGTATCTCCGGGTCCACCTTCTCCACATCGCCTACGAATCCCAGGTCCACAGGCTCCATGCCCTCTACTTTGAGCAGTGCCTTCTTCCGGGCCTTGAGGAACATGCCGTCCTGGCCGGATAGTCCAATGCCCTTGCCCCCGTGCTTGCCGATGAGGTTGACAAGCTCCGCATTGATGTTGCCAAGCAATACCATGCGAGCGATGCCCAGTGTCTCTTTATCGGTGACACGAAGGCCCCCCACGAATTCGGCCTTCTTGCCGAACTTCTCCATGGCCTGGGAGATCTCAGGACCGCCGCCGTGCACAATGATGGGATGAATGCCGATGTAGCGCAGCAGCACCACATCCTGGATGAAATCCTCTAGCACAGCGCGGTCGGACATAATAGAGCCGCCGATCTTGAAGACCATGATGCTGTCGTAGAACTCACGAATGTAAGGCAGAGCCTCTATGAGCACCTGTTCTCTCTTAACTGTCACTTCTTATACCTCTTTATTCGATGGACATCAACACGTCGCCCGGTGTTACGGTAGTCCCTTCATTGATGTATATCTCTTTTACAGTCCCATTCTTATCGGCCAGGATGTTCTGCTCCATCTTCATGGCTTCTATCACGACCATTGCATCTCCTTCGGCCACCTTGTCGCCCTTCTTGACCTTGTAGCGGATGATAACGCCCTGCATGGGCACGGTTAATCCATCCTTAGGGGCTTTGGGCACAGCCTCCGCGAGGGTCATGCCGGCCGGTGCAACCTTGACCAGATAAGACTCACCATCGATCTCGACATTAAGGGCCATGGGCTCTGCCTTCAGAGGAGCAGACGCTGTTGCTACTGGCTGCGTTTTGATCAGTTGCTCTTCCAGCGCCGTACCCTGCAAGAACTTAAGGGCCACCTGAGGATAGAGAGCATAAGTGAGATAATCCTCTTCCTGTTTAGCCAATCCCAGGGCATCGACTGCTTTCTTGGCGCTTTCATATTCAAGTGGCAGCAGATCTGCGGGGCGCACAGTAATGGGCTCCTCATCGCAGAGGACCTTTAGCCTGACCTGGGGGTCGATCATAGCAGGCGACTTTCCGTAAAGGCCCTTGACATAGTCTTTGACCTCTTTGGGGACCATTTTGTATCGATCGCCCGTAATTACATTAAGAACTGCCTGCGTGCCCACTATCTGGCTGGTGGGAGTGACCAGGGGCGGATATCCCAGGTCCTTTCGAACCCTCGGTATCTCGGCCAGCACCTCATCATACTTGTCCAATGCCTTTTGCTCGATGAGCTGGGAGACCAGATTGGAGAGCATGCCGCCCGGAACCTGATAGATCAGGACATTGGTATCTACGCGCGCCGAGATGGCATTGAAGACCGGCGCATAGATCTCCATGATCTTCTCGAAGTACCTCTTGATCTCGGTAAGAAGTTCCAGATCCAGGCCCGTATCGTAGGACGTTCCCTGCAATGACGCCACCAGGCTCTCAGTGGCGGGCTGAGAGCTGCCGCCGGAGAGAGGCGACATAGCCGTATCCAGGATGTCTACCCCCGCCTGGCAGGCATGGAAGTAGCTCATCTGGGCCATGCCGCTGGTGCAATGTGTATGGAGATTCACCGGTAGATTGACCTCTTTTTTCACAGCCCGGATAAGGTCGTAGGCATTTTGGGGAGTTATCAGTCCGGCCATATCCTTGATGCAGATAGAGTCGCATCCCAACTCCGCAAGCCGGACGGCAAACTCTGCAAACAACTCATTGCTATGTACAGGACTGATGGTGTAGCTAATGCCACCTTGAACGTGCTTTTCCATTTTTTTCGCCGCTTTGATGGACCGTTCCATGTTACGAATATCGTTCACAGCATCGAAGATCCTGAATATATCAACACCGTTAGTGGCCGCTTTTTGCACAAACTTGTCCACTAAATCATCGGCATAATGCCTGTATCCGACCAGGTTCTGCCCGCGAAGCAGCATCTGCATCGGAGTATTAGGCATGGCCTTCTTTAATGCCCTCAGCCTTTCCCAGGGATCTTCGTTCAGGTACCGAATGCAGGTATCGAACGTCGCTCCGCCCCATGTTTCCAATGAGAAGAAACCAACCTGATCCATCTTCTCTGCTATGGGTAGCATGTCCCTGGTCCTCATCCTGGTGGCCAGAAGAGACTGGTGTGCATCCCTAAAAACCGTGTCTGTAAGCTTAACCCTGCCCATGAAGATCTTCTCCTATACGGTCCCTCTTCTTTAAAACCCCGTCGCCTTTTGCTTATTAATTCTCCAGCACAACCACGGATAAGTTATATAAAGCTAATGGCAAGAGGAGAGTGAAGGGCTTTCTTATTTCTTATGC
>JAABPZ010000257.1 GCA_011391755.1 Methanothrix sp.
CATTTTACAATCTCTTTGCAGCCTATGCCTATATCTGCTTTTTCACCTTATTTCTCTCGTTCCTTTTTTGCTCTCGCCCCCACCCGCCCGCGGGCCGCGCTGATATCAGGCACTGCCTCCCTTCGCCGATGAGATCCTCCCTTCCGGCCATCCGCAGGCCCTCTTTGACCAGATCGTAGTTATTGGGGTCCCGGTATTGCAGCATGGCCCGCTGAATCCTCTTCTCTCGGCCCCTGGGCACGTGCACGGGCGTGAGGGTGAAGGGGTCAAGGCCGGTGTAGTACATGGCCGTGGAGACGGTCATGGGCGTGGGGGTGAAGTCCTGCACCTGCTCCGTGTACATGCGATTGTCACGCAAATACTCAGCGAGCTCGACCATCTCCAACACAGTGCAACCGGGATGGCCGGACATGAGATAGGGAAGAAGGTACTGCTCCTTTCCTATCGCTTTGCTGGCCGCGGCGAAGCGCTCCCGGAAGGCATCCAGCACCTCGCGAGGTGGCTTATGCATGCACTTCGTCACAGAAGGAGAGATGTGCTCGGGAGCGATCTTGAGGTGGCCGGAGACGTGATGCCGGCAAAGCTCCTCCAGGTAAGGGGAATGGTCGGCCATTATCAGGTCGTGCCTGATCCCCGAGCCGATAAAAACCCTCTTCACTCCGGGAATCTTCCTTAACCTGCGGAGCAGATCGACCTGCCGAGAGTGGTCCTTGTCCAGGCTGGCGCACTCTGCTGAGCAGAGTTTGTCGGAGCAGGCTCCCTTTTTCCAGCGCGGACAGGAAAGGGCGTACATGTTGGCCGTTGGCCCGCCCACATCGGAAATGATGCCTGCAAAGCCCTTCATCTTCGTCAGTCCCGTCGCCTCGCGCAGAATGGAATCAGCGCTTCGGCTCTGCACAATTCTGCCCTGGTGGTGGGTCAGAGCGCAAAAGGAGCAGGAGCCGAAGCAGCCCCGGTGGCTGGTGATGGAGAAACGCACAGGCTCCAATGCCGGGATGGGCTCGCGGTAAGAGGGATGAGCCTCGCGGGCAAAAGGCAACTCATAAATGCGGTCCAATTCTTCAGTTAAGAGGGGCCGGGCCGGCGGGTTCTGGATGATGATTGTCTTGGGATGGGGCTGGACGACTGCCCTGCCATGGAATGGGTCCTGCTCTTGGTAGTGCAGGGCGAAGGCCTGGGCGTATTTTCTCTTGTCCGTGGATACTTCGGTGAAGCTGGGGATGGTCAGGCTGCCCTCGAAGGGCTCGCTTCTCCAGCGGCTGATCTCCTCTTTGACCGTGGTGCCGGCAACATCCCGGATCTCCTCAATTCTCTCGCCCTTCTCCTGCCTCAGGGCCACCGTGCGCAGGGGATTTTCACCCATGCCGTAGATGATCATATCCGCAGGCGCGTCGGCCAGGATGGACCGGCGCACCAAGTCTGACCAGTAATCGTAATGAGCAAAGCGACGCAAGCTGGCCTCGATTCCGCCCAAAATAATCGGGACGCCGGGAAAGAGGGCATGAACCTTGTTGCTGTAGACGATTGTTGCCCTGTCCGGCCGGAGAAGGGCTCCGCCCGGCGAATAAACATCTGAGCTGCGGCGCTTCAAATTGGGCGTCAAATTGTTAACTAGCGAGTCCACGTTTCCCGAGGATATGCCGAAGAAGAGGCGCGGTCGGCCCAGCTTGCCAAAGTCATCATCCTTTTTGCAGTCGGGCTGGGCGATGATGCCCACGCTGTAGCCGGCATCCCAGAGCACCCGGCCGATGAGAGCCGCCGCAAAAGAAGGATGATCAACGTAAGCGTCTCCACTTATGAGAATGACATCAAACTGCTCTATCCCTAGCTTTCGGGCTTCCGGCAAAGACATAGGCAGGAAACGGGGCTGCTCCATCATTGGCATTTAACAGGCCCTTTTTGCATCATAAACCCTTCCTATGACGACAATAACTCTTGCAAAAAAGGCCAGGTTTTTAAATTAGAAAATCATAGTAGTATCGGGGATCGGCAATGAAGCATAGAGCAAAGCATTTAGCCGTGCTGGCAGTAGTCATCATCTTTCTGTCACCACTAATCGACGCCGCTACGATTAACGTTCGCTCCACAGAGAGCATCCAGGCAGCCGTAAACGGGGCAAGTTCCGGGGATACCATATCGGTTCAGAGCGGGGTTTATCGAGAGAGCCTGAACATAACTAAACCGATCAGCCTGCTGGGCGTTGGCCGTCCGCTTCTGGATGCCGGGGCAATGGGCAGTGCCATAATCCTTCGAGCCGACGGGGCAAATGTATCGGGATTTGACATTAGAACCACGCGTCGCACCGGCATCCAGGTCCTTTCCGATAATAATATTATAAAAGCTAATACAATTAGTGGTTGCCTGGACGGCATTCGTCTGGATCATTCCCGCTCCAACAACATTTCCAACAATAATATAAACAACAACACCAACGGCATCACCCTCTATGCCTCCGAGCAAAATACAATCGCTAATAATAATATCCGCGATAACAACATCAATGAAGAGAGCGACTGCGGCATATTTCTCGCCTATTCCAAAGATAACGTCATCCAAAATAACGATCTGATGAACAACGGCGACACTTCCCTATCGCTGCGATCATCAAGCAATAACACGCTTTGGGGTAACAGCATCAGCTACAACGATTGGTACGGCATCTCATTATCCGAGTCCAGCAACCAAAATCTGATAGAAAAGAATAATGCTTTGCGAAATAGGGACGCAGGGATCTATCTGGACAGCTCTCGGGAGAACATCATCCGGGAAAACACGGCCTCGGACAATTCTCGGGGCATTTATCTCTCCTATGACAGCAATGATAACGTTTTGCAGAATAACCGCGTTTCATTCAACGAGAAGGGGT
>JAABPZ010000258.1 GCA_011391755.1 Methanothrix sp.
TGAGAGGGTCTGCATGGCGTTGGGGCCGATGTTCCCTGTAATCAGAGCTGTAGCGCCTTGCCTGGCCACTTCCTGGGCGGCCTGTATGCCGGCACCGCTGGTTGCCATGACATTGGAGTTGGTAATAGAATTCTCGCTCATGCTGTCCAGGTCAACTACCACGAAAAATGGGCACCGCCCAAACCTGGGATCCATGGGAGCATCAAGACCTGATGCCCCTGCTGTGACACATATCTTCATTAAAGCCTCACCAATTTTTATATTAATAACTGTTCGATATTATCTCTCAAGCGCGCAATGTTTTGCCGACAAATGCTCATAATAATGATAGAGCAATTACGCTTATATGCGATATTGTATTTAAAACATTCGCTCTCCTCCCTTTGCATCCAGCAGACTTCTGACCAACTCCTCTAATGTTTTTTCCTCCGTTTGGATCGTCTCTACTCCGGCCTCGGCAAAAGCATAGCCTGGTCCCTTGCCCGCCAGGCTCTCTTTGGATAAAATAACATCCGGTTTATATGCCAACAGAAAATTTGCAACCTTCAGGCCTTTGCCCTTGGCCAGATCCTTGTAGGGATTGGCCACAATCTCTTGCTTTACAAGCTTCATCTCCTGCAGATCTATCTCCACCAGGGCGAAGTAGGGTGACTCGCCGAAATGCTCACCTAATGTCCCCTGTGCATCCTGGAGGGGAGACGCATATCTCAGGCTCGTCCGGGCCTGCGGCTCGTAATGAATAAGCACGCGATCCACATGAGGAAGCTCTCTGCGGATCCGAGACTCGATGCGTTCACTGGCCAGATGAGCTCTCTTCAGATCGGTTATTCTGAGGGTCAGATTGGCCTGCACAAAAAGATATCTTCCGGAGTTCCTGGCCACCAGTTCCTTGATAGAGGCAACCTCTGGAGCCTCCATTATCTGGAGACGGATCTTTTCCAGGGTCTTCGCGTCTACAGAGGCGTCCAGGAGCACGCGCATGCCATCGACCAGAATTTCCCACCCTTCTTTAACGATTACGAGGGAGATAACCGCTGCCGCGATCCTGTCCAGAGGGAAAGCAACGCTCTGAGCAATGAGAGCCAGAAAGACCAGAGCGGAGGTGAGTACATCTGCCTTATGCTGCACGCCATCGGCGATGAGACTGGGCGAGCCGGTCTGCTTTCCCACCCTGATCTGAAAGCTGCCGAATAGAAATGGCAGAGGTATGATGGCAGCCACGGCATAAAGAACAAATCCCGGGTAATGGACGGGCTCTGCTTGCCCCAAAACTGCCTCCAGGATGATCTCGTAGGCAGTTGCAAAGAGCAGAAATGAGATGGCAATGGATGCCAGGTTCTCTACTTTGTACAGTCCCAACGGGAAGCGTTGGCTCTTTTTCTCTGAAATCTTGAGACCCAGGATGAGGGCCAGAGAGGCCAGGACATCCACCAGGGTGTGGACGGCATCAGCTCGCAGGGCCAGGCTTCCCGAGAGAGTAAAGAGGAAGAACTTGGCGACTACCAGGCCCAGGTTAAATATCAGTGAATAGAGGGCAACTCTCATCACGCCGGGCGTTTTGACTGATAAATTATCCGGCTGATCACCAGATTGCAGAGTATCAGCCTCGTATTATGCGGTCGTACTTTTCTGAAGAGAGGTACTCGGGGCGGTATTCAACTCCTTGCCTTTGCAGGTTATTGACAAAAGCCCGCAGGTGATTCTCCGAGCCCCTTTTCAAATTGGCATAAACCAGCAAAATATCCGCTTTATCAGTCTGATCCATGCGCTCCACCAGGTCGAGAATATCTATCTCCTCAATGGCCGCTCCCACCTGTAGGGCATCCTTGGTAGAAGCACTCCCCCGGCTCACCAGATCATCATAGAGCACCTGCAAAGTCTCATTGGAGAACTCGCCTGCTCCTTTTGTGGGATCTGGCAGGGAATACCTGGTAAGAAGCGTTTTGACGGCTGCTTCATGTGTCCTTTCTGCCTTGCCGATGTTATCGAAGACACGCAGGTTCCACTTCTCATTGAGGGACTGATAGACGTCTCCAGCCAGCTTCTCCTCCTCGGCCATATAGAGCAGGCCATCTCTCTCGGAGGCGGTCAGGTCACCGGAAGGCTGTCCTGCCAGGGCCAGGCCCAGAACGCTATCGTTCAGTTCACTGGTATAGTTATCCGATACATTAAGCAGATTCTGATCTGCTGCATAGGCAGTGTTCAGGAATGCCGCCAGCAGCAGAAAGATGCTGACTGCCATAATTTTCTTCATCATCAATCACCGGATTAAAAGCTCAAATCCATATTAGTAATATTGCAAGAAGTTATATAAACCTTAATGCTTCAGAAAGTGCCCATCAAGATAAGTCCGGCCATCATTACTAAAAATCCAGCTATGATTCCCAGATTGGTGAGATGCTCGCTCCCGTATCGGTTGGCTATCGGTATGAGTTCATCAAAGCTGATGAAGACCATGATTCCGGCCACCAGGGCGGAGGAAGCCGCCAGCAGCCAGTCATTCAGGTAGGGATAGAGCAGGAGCACGGCCAAAATAGCGCCAAGCGGCTCGGTCATGCCGGCGGCAAAAGAGATCAAGCAGGATTTTTTCCGGTCGGATGTGGCGCAGTAAAGGGGAATGCTACAGGCCAGACCTTCCGGGATGTTATGGATGGCGATGGCTATGGCCACAGGTATCCCCAGGCGAAGGTCGGCCAGGGAGACCAGGGCCACAGTCATGCCCTCCGGCAGATTGTGAAGAGCGATACCGATAGTGGTCATTATTCCACTCTTGTAAAGACGGTCGCAGTGAGCGTCCACCTGCCCATCCAAATGGATATGTGGAATTGCCTGATCAAGCAAATAGATGATGAGAAGCCCCAGCAG
>JAABPZ010000259.1 GCA_011391755.1 Methanothrix sp.
CGTCCTATCCAAAATTGGGTTTTTTATGACGACGTTTGAAAAGCCTAGGGTAGTTATTAGCAAGTGCATCGAGTTTGACCATTGCCGATACGATGGCAGCATGATCCCCAGTGATTTTGTCGAAGCTCTGAAGCCCTATGTGGACTTCATTCCGGTCTGCGCTGAAATGGAGATTGGTCTGGGAGTTCCCAGAGATACGGTGAGGATCGTGTCGGTTAACGGTGTTATCAGGCTCATCCAGCCGGCCACGAACCTGGATGCAACGGACAAAATGAAGGACTTTTCAAGCAGCTTCCTGGCTTCCTTGCAGGAGGTGGATGGATTCATTCTCAAGTTCCGCTCACCATCTTGCGGCATGAAGGATATCATGGTATATTCCACGGCAGCCAAGTCGGGATCAATATCAAAAGCGTCAGGCTTCTTTGGAGGAGCCGTTGTCAGGTCGTTTCCCGATCTTGCTATAGAGGATGAAGGCCGGCTGAGAAATTTTAATATCAGAGAGCACTTCCTGACCAAACTTTATGCACTGGCAAGCTTTCGAAAGGTTAGAAGTGAGGGCGAAGTTTCCGACCTAATTCAATTTCATGAAATCAATAAATTTCTGCTGATGGCTCACAACCAGAAAGAGACCCGCATTTTAGGTAATATTGTCGCAAATCACGAAGGACTTAATTATGCAAAGCAAGCTGCTCTTTACAGGGAGCATCTGGCAAAAGCGCTCCATAGGCCGCCAAAAGCTGCATCAAAGGTCAATGTGTTCATGCATTCCCTGGGATATTTTAAAGATAAACTCTCTTTGCAGGAGAAGGAGCATTTTCAGCAGATCATCGAGAGATACAAGAATAAGAAAATTCCCTCCACCGCGCTGCTTGCTATGCTGCAGAGCTGGACAGCTCGTTTCGGCGAGGAATATGTGAGGAACCAGACCTTCTTTGAGCCTTTCCCTGAGATGCTTGTAGAGCTTTGCAGAGATTCGCAATGCGAATGGGCGGGAGAAGAGCTCTTCCAGGGCCGAGGGGAATAAAGAGGGAATAGAAGTAGTACTGGGAAATCATGAAGACAGAAGGTTCATGAATATAGGCTTTTTATGAAAATAGGCTATCCTACCATTGCCTTGGGCCTGGGTTGCACCCCTAGTCATACCTTTAGGCTTGCATCCTACTCCGAGGACAGGCTTAAAGAATGCGTTACAAAGAACCTCGATTGCCTGGAAAAAATTCTAGAGTATAATCTGAAAAAGGATTTATTGTTCTTTCGCATGAGCTCTGAGACCATTCCCTTTGCCTCGCACCCTGTATGCAATTTCGGCTGGGCAGAGCACTTTTCGCCGCGTCTGAGAAAAATTGGAGATTTTATAAAGGAACATGAGTTAAGAATCTCTATGCATCCCGATCAGTTCATTGTCCTCAATTCCCTTCATCAGGATGTTGTCTTGCGAAGCAAGGCCGAGGTTGATTATCATTGCAGGCTGCTTGATGCCATGGGCCTGCAGCCGGATGCAAAGATACAGCTTCATGTGGGAGGAGCTTATGGAGATAAAAAGAAGGCAGCTTACCGGTTTATAGAAAACTACGAGATGCTTTCACCCTTCATAAAGAAAAGGCTTGTGATCGAGAATGATGATCGGCTTTTCAGCGTAGAGGATTGCCTGGAAATTAGCGGAAAGACTGGAATTCCTGTAATCTTTGATAATCTGCATCATCAATGCAACAATAATGGTGAGTGCTTCCGAGAAGCACTTGGCAAGGTCCAGGAAACCTGGCGCGAGATCGATGGAATGGCAATGATTGACTACAGCAACCAGGCACCAGGAGAAAGACCGGGAAAGCATGCCCAGTCCCTTAATGAAGCGGAGTTCAAAGGATTCCTGGAAGAGACTATTGGCCACGACTATGATATAATGCTTGAAATAAAGGATAAGAACATCAGCGCTCTGAAAGCTCAACAAATTCTTAAAGCAAATAGCAGAATGACCTATAGGATATAGGAGGTTTTGGCTTTGGATTACTTTTCCCTTTATGTGGCTCTTTATCTTGTCGGCTTTGCGGCCTTGCATAGTCTTCTGGCCAGCCTGCCAGCAAAGAAGATGGCGAGAAGGCACTTCGGCTCCATGGTAGATCCCTGGTACCCTGTGTTCTTCAGCTCTATTGCAGTTATTACTATCCTTCCCCTTGTGGCTCTGCTTATCCTGTCTCCCAGCCCGGTGCTTTATGTTGTTCCCACGCCATGGATCTGGCTTTTCTTTCTGGCCCAGCTCCTCATCGGACTTGCCACCTTGAGGGCTTTCCTGGACGCACCTCACCGATTTTTGATTCGTGCCCAGCTTGCCAAGCCTCAAAGCCCGGATGCATTTGCTCTGGGGATAAAGGGGATTTATTGCTGGATTCGTGATCCTTTTCTACTGTCCGGCCTTCTACTCATATGGCTCACACCCTTTATGACTGAAAACTTATTGTTGGTTTACCTCATAGCCACGATCTACCTATTCCTGGGCTCACTTCATTGGGAGAGCAGACTTCTTGTTCAGTTCGGCAAGGATTACGCCGCTTACCAATATGAAGTTTCACGCATGATTCCCCACAGGAACAAAAGGTGGAAAGGATGTCTCCGAACAAAAAAATAGCATTATATTAGAAGATGCCTCTTGAGAAAGCCGTTTCCAGCACCCATGAGGAAGTGCTTTTGCGCATGCTCGATATCTACCCGCTCCATGTAGGCGAAGGCGAGGCAGTACACGTTTTGCGGGTCTGGGGGATCAATCTCACAGGACCGGCGTAGCAATTTATATAATTCTGTAACAACCATAGAGGACTGGATATTATGGATATCATTATGCGTGCTGCGATAGAAGAAG
>JAABPZ010000260.1 GCA_011391755.1 Methanothrix sp.
TGTGACCGGCATCACCGGCGTCACTCCCGAGGCCCTGGCCCTGGCCAAGAAGCGCGGTTATGCCATCAAGCTCATCGGTGATGTTCCAGCCCTCACCGTTCGGCCCACTCTGGTGCCTCTGGGCAGCCCTATCGCGGTGTCGGGAACCCTGAACTCGGCGGCTATCTACACCGATCTATCTGGAACCATAACAGTAACCGGTCTTGGTGCCGGCTCCATCGAGACCGCTTCCGCCATTCTGACCGATATCGTCAGCATCTACAGGACGAAACGCATCGATGCCATATTCTAAATGACCAGCTTCCTTGCCTTCGCAAAGCTCTGCCAGAAGGTAGAGGCAGTATCCGGCTCCCTGGAGAAGATCGACCTAGTGGCAGCATTTCTGGCGGACCTGGACGAGGCAGAGCTTTCTGTGGCCTGTAGCTTCATCATGGGAACGCTCTTCCCGCCCAGCCTCGATCTGGTTATGGGCGTAGGGCCCCGCATCCTCTACGAGGCCCTGGCGAAAGCCTGCGGCTGCCCGACCGAGCAGATCTCGGAAATGCTGCGTGCCACCGGTGATCCAGGCCTGGTTGCCGCCGGCATTGTGAAGAAGAGAAGGCCGCTTGGCTTTGCCGCTTTCCAAGAAGCAGAGCCGCTCTCCATCAGGGATGTTTATGAGAGATTTGTGGCAATCGCTCGCGTTTCCGGCAAGAGAAGTCAGGATGCCAAAGTCAAAAACCTGCAGTTTCTCTTCAGCCAGGCCGGCTCTTTAGAGGCCAGGTATATCGCCCGCCTGGCCATAGAGGATATGAGAATCGGTATAGGTGAAGGGGGTATGCGCGATGCTGTTGCCCGGGCCTTTTCCAAGAACGGGGCCGATGCAGAGGGCGTGGAGCGGGCCTATAACCTCACCAACGATATGGGCCTGGTGGCAGTTGCCGCCAGGAGCGGCACTCTGGCGGAGCTGTCGGTCATGATCAATCATCCCATCAAGATGATGCTCGCCCAGCTGGGCGAGAGCATTTCGTCGGCTTTGGGAGAGATTGGTACGGCTGCGGTCGAATGGAAATATGACGGCGCTCGCGTGCAGATTCATAAAGAAGGGGACAGCGTTGCCGTCTTCTCCCGGCGCATGGAGAATGTGACGGCATCAATGCCTGAAATCGTCGGGGCGGCCAGGCAGATAACCGCCAAGAGCGCCATACTGGATGGAGAAGCCGTGGCCATCGGCAAAGACGGCCGGCCTATGGCCTTCCAGGAGATTTTGAAACGGTTTCGAAGGAAATACAATGTAGAAAAGCTTGCCGCTCAGATTCCCTTGCGCCTCTTCCTTTTCGATTTGATCTATCTGGATGGCAAAAGCGTGACACATCTGCCCCTGAGCGAAAGAAGAGCGCTCCTGGAGAAGATTGCATATCCCGCTCTCCTCGCCGATCAGGTCCTGTCGGACAGTGTCGAGACAGCAGAAGAGATCTACCGTCAGGCTCTGGCTGCCGGTCACGAAGGGCTTATTTTAAAGAATCCCTCCTCAGTCTACGCTCCGGGAAAGAGAGGCAAGAACTGGCTGAAGATCAAGCCGGTTATGGAGACTCTGGATCTGGTGGTAATAGGCGCAAAATGGGGCGAGGGCCGCAGAGCCAGCTTTTTAGGCTCCTACCGGCTGGGATGCCGGGACACTGCCACCGGCAATCTTTTAGATATGGGCTTTGTGGCCACAGGATTCACGGATGAGGCTCTGGCTGAACTTACGAGTATGTTCCGGGAACTGATCTTGCTGGAGAAGGGCATGGAGGTGGAGATCAAGCCGGCGGTGATCTTCGAGGTGGCCTACGAGGAGATACAAAGAAGTCCCAACTACTCCTCGGGATATGCCTTACGTTTCCCCCGCATGGTCGCCGTAAGGGACGACAAGTCTCTGGAGGAGGCGGACAGCCTGGAGCGCGTCATCTCCCTCTACAAAGGACAGAGGGGCAGGGGCAATTCAATATTGGAGGCAACGAAAGATGATTACAAAGATGCTAAGTGAGCTGAAAGATGAGGATCTGCAATCTCTTCTCTCCCGAGATGTGGGCATAACCGACGTGCTTTCCGCCGTCAACGATATTGTCATGGAGGTGGGAAGCAAAGGGGATGAGGCACTCTTCAAGTACACTGAGAAGTTTGAGGGAGCACGCCTCGACGACCTTCAGGTTAGCGATGAAGAGATCGATGCAGCTTACGATCTGGTAGAGGAGAGGCTCATGGAGGCCTTATCTGATGCGGCAGATAACATTCGCCAATTCCATAACCTGCAAAAAGAGCGCGATCTGTGGATGACCGAGATTGCTCCCGGTGTATCTGTGGGCCAGAAGGTCGTGCCCCTTGACTCTGTGGGCGCCTATGTGCCGGGCGGGAGAGCCTCTTACCCCAGCTCTGCTTTGATGAATGTAATTCCTGCCAAAGTGGCCGGAGTTTCCAGGATAGTAGTATGCACTCCCCCTAAATTAGATGGGTCCGTAACTCCCCTCACCATCGTTGCTGCCGATATGGCCGGCGCCGATGAGATTTACAAGCTGGGCGGGGCCCAGGCCATAGCTGCCATGGGTCTAGGCACCGAGAGTCTGGAGCGGGTACAAAAGATCGTGGGTCCGGGCAATGTGTATGTCACCGCGGCCAAGATGCTTCTGCGGGGCAGCGTAGAGATCGACTTTCCGGCTGGTCCCAGCGAGGTTCTCATCCTGGCCGATCGGACCGCCGATCCGGGAGTTATCGCTGCCGATATGATCGCTCAGGGAGAGCATGATCCCAAGTCCATCTCCGTGCTGGTTGCTTTAGATGATCTTTTGGCCAGCGCTGTGATAGAGGAATTGAGTATTCAGGCG
>JAABPZ010000261.1 GCA_011391755.1 Methanothrix sp.
ATTCTGAGAACAGCAGCTTGTCGGTCCTCATGCCGATGTCGCCGCCCTGGACGCGGTCCAGGTCCAGCTCCACTCCGAAGCGGGCCGGCCGGGTTAAGGCCATCTCAGAGAGGCTCGCCGCCAGGCCGCCGTTGGAGATATCGTGGGCTGCAGCCAGCAGGCCCTCATCGATGGCATCGATTACGGCGTAGATCATGTTCCTCTCCAGATCGAAGCGAACGATGGGCACGTTAGCGCCCGTTTCTCCAAATATGGTTCGGTAGTACTCGGAGCCGCCCAGCTCGTCAAACCTGGGCCCGATGAGGAAGAGTTTGTCACCGGCTTTTTTAAGATCCATAGTGATGGCTTTGGAAAAGTCCTTCATGATGCCCACGCAGGCCACCACGGGCGAGGGGTCCACCGATCCCTGGGGCGATTCGTTGTAGAAGCTGACGTTCCCGGAAACGATGGGAACAGCCTGCTGCTGGGCTTCGTAGCCCTTGAGGTACAGTTTTTTGCAGGACTCGGCCAGGCCCTTCACGCCTTCCCGGAATTCCCAGAAGGCTTCCGGTTTTTCCGGGTTACCGTAATTCAGGCAGTCGGTAAGAGTGGAGGGAACAGCGCCGACTGCGGCCACATTGCGCATGGCTTCAGCCACGGCTGTTGCTCCGCCCCAGTAAGGACTGATGCGCCCGTAGAAGGGATTGCTGTCCACAGCCAGGGCAATGCCAAACTTTTCGCCCCGCACCGGTGCAATCAGTCCGGCGTCCGCCTCGCCCGGCCGGATCACGGCGTTGCCCATGACCTCGGTATCATAGTAGCGGTAGACGTGCTCTCGGGAGGCGATGTTGGGCGACCGCAGAATCTGGAGAAGGACCTGATTGTAGTCAGCCGGCTCTGCCACATCCGGCTCGGTCACTTTGATGGTGCGCGGCAATTCCAGACGATTGTAGCGAATGCCTTCCGTCAGGTGTTGGATGGGCACATCGCAGACCATCTCGCCTTTGTGCGTGACTGTGAAACGATCACCGGTATTGATCTTTCCGACCACGCTAGCGCGAGCGCCTTCGTAGACATTGGGCAGATCCCAGTCCTCGTTGTAGATCTTGAGAATCTTCTCGCGTAGCTGTGGGGGCGAGACGATGAGGAAGCGCTCCTGGGTCTCGGCGATGCTCAAAACCTCGGCAGGGAAGTCGGCAGCCGTGTGCATCTCGTCCAGGTTGATCTCCATGCCAAAACCTCCAGACGAGCCCATCTCTGATGTGGCGCAGGTAAAGCCGCCGCCGCCCAGGTCCTTGAAGCCGATCTCGATCCCCTCTTCACGCACCAGCCGGAAGAGGTCGTCGTTAGCCTTGAAGAGCACGTTCTTCAAGAAGGGATCGGGGATCTGCACAGCGCCGCGGTTGGTCTCCTCGTCCTCCTCTCGCAGAGCCTCAGAGGCGAAGGTGACGCCCCCCAGGCCCGACGAGTCGGTGGGCTTGCCAATCAAGATCACGTCGTAGCCCTTCTCGCCGGCCAGGGGCGGCGCGCGGGAGCGGATGATCTGGTCGCGCCGCACGATGCCAATAGAAACGACGTTGACCAGGCAGTTGTCGTCGAAGCTGTCATTGAAGACGATGTCTCCGCCCATGTTGGGAACACCGAGAGCGTTGCCATACTGCCAGATTCCGTCCACCACGCCTTCCGCCACCCAGCGCACCTTGTTGGCCTTGGGGCCGTAGGGATTGCCAAAGCGCAGGGGATCGGCGGTAGCCACAACCGTGGCACCCATGCAGTTGACATCGCGGACGATGCCGCCGATGCCGGTAGCTGCGCCTTCGTTGGGCAAGATCTGGCTGGGGTGGTTGTGGCTCTCGTGGGAGATGACGACGCACCATTTGTCATCGATGGCCACAATTCCGGAGTCTTCCACAGGGCCCATAACCACATTGGGGCCGTCGGTAGGAAGGAATTCTTTGAGGGTGGCGCGAGAGCTCTTGTAGGAGCAGTGCTCGGACCACATGGCATCATAGCAGAATAATTCGGTGAGGGTGGGGTCGCGGCCCAGCACCCCGGCAATGGTGCGCGCTTCCGGAACGGACATGCCGATGCCGGCGGCGCGTAAGCTGGTCTGCACTTGCGGATCGGAAAGACCGATTATCTTCAATTCAGTTACACCTCTGGTTAGCTAAAGTATGCTAGGTGGGTGGCATTATCAATTTATCGATCCGGGGGGAGGGAAGATGGGGGGAAGTTGGTGGCGATGACGGCGAGACTGAGGTCCGGGATGGGAAGATCTGCCGGATGGGCGGGCCGGGAGGTAGAGGAGTTGACGAGGTCGCAGGCTCGGGGATTCACGAATACTATTACTGGATCTGCATGAAACGTTAGGGTGCGTGAGCCCGAGCACGTCGGGCAGAAGGGAGGGCAACTTCGTACAGGACGCAAATAAATAATGATGTTAGAATCTGGATATCTGAGCATTTGAATCATCAGCTCAACAATCTGAAGATAATACCCATTGCAGAGAAAGCTGAGAAGAAAAGAGGATGCCTCACCGCGACAAAATGAATCTCTATGCGGAGATTATGTTAAATTATTATAAAGGGCAGAAAGTGGTGGAGCGAGAATTTCGATTCTAGAAGGATAAGAGATTCTACGTAGCGAAAGTCTATCTTAAGAAAGAAGAACGAATCGAAACGCTTCATGATAATGGCCCTGAGTCTTCTTTCTTATTACCGATACCCCTATTTGCGATCAATCATCCTACGATGAATTAGATGCAAACGGGCGAGGATCAAAGAAATGCGATTACATCCTAGATTCCCGTTGACCCATAACGAGCCCAGTAATGTTTAATTTTATATCCC
>JAABPZ010000262.1 GCA_011391755.1 Methanothrix sp.
TCCACCACCGGCATCGCTCCAGGAACGGCATTCGAGGACCTTCCAGATGATTGGATCTGTCCGGAATGCGGCGTAGGCAAAGAGCAATTTGAGAAGGTGAATTAGATATGCTAAGCGAAAAGATGAATGAAGCATTGAATGTTCAGGCGAATAGGGAATTGTACTCCTCCTATCTCTATCTCTCCATGTCCTATTATTTCGAGTCTATTAATATGAAGGGCTTTGCCCATTGGATGAGACTGCAGGCCGGCGAAGAGCTGGTTCATACCATGAAGATGCTCGACTACGTGGCAGGAAGAGGCGGCAGAGCTAAGATGCTGGCCGTGGAGGCACCCCAGTTTACCTGGACCTCACCACTACAGGCCTTCCAGCATGTTTGGGATCACGAGCGTGTGGTGACAAGGCTCATTCAAACCTTGGTCAAGGTGGCAGAGGAGGAATTGGACGAGGCGACGAAAGAGTTCCTGCAGTGGTACATCAAGGAGCAGGTGGAAGAGGAGGAGTCCTCGGACAATGTATTGAACAAAGTCAAGACTGCCGGAAATGACAAGGGTAATTTAGAGGCGGCGGATAGAGTGCAGGGACAAAGAAGCTTCAAGTTCCCCAGGGGATTTGAAATATTTCCATAATTATGACAGAAATGAAGATAACTGTAACCAAGAATGGTCCATATATCGTTACCGGCGTTGTCCCCCTCACTACCTCGGAGATCTGCAACGATGATGAGGGCTACTGCCGGACCTGGCGGGAAGTTAAGAGATACCCCTTGCAGGAAAAGTATGCACTCTGTCGCTGCGGCCACTCGAAGAATAAACCCTTCTGCGATGGCACTCATGCAAAGATCTCCTTTGAAGGAACCGAGTCAGGAGACCATGTGCCCTTTGACAATACGGCAAAAGTGATCCGTGGTCCTGCGCTGACATTGGCCGATAACGAGCATCTTTGCGTCCATGCCAGGTTCTGCATGCGAGCCGGTGGGATCTGGAATCTGGTAAAGCATCCCGAAAACCAGGAAGCCAGGGAGATTGCCATAGAAGAAGCAAGCAACTGCCCCTCGGGTCGGCTGGTGATAACGGATAATGAGAACGGGAAGCCGATAGAGCCCGAATTGGATAAGTCCATTGTCGTTATCGAATACCCGCCAAGGGGTGAGCACGGGCCGCTCTGGGTACGAGGAGGCATAGCCATCGAATCAGCGAACGGCAAACTGTTCGAAATCCGAAACCGCGTCACCCTCTGCAGGTGCGGAAGATCGCAGAATAAACCGTTCTGCGACGGCAGCCATATCTAAGGCGGACCAAACCACAAAGGCACGAAGGCACAAAGGACGCACAAAAAGTTTCGCGTCGGTCCTCCCGTTTTGTGATACAACGGCTTAGGGCAGCAGCGCCTGGCAGCCGCAGGGCCGCGTTCTGCGTCGCTCGGGTCCCGGTTGCTGCTCGTGGCCGCCGCCTGTGGGCCGGGCCGAATACTCAAGAGAAGCTAAAAGCGCTCAACAAAGATAAAATAAAAATAGAGCTAAATTATTCCCTTGGCCCTGAGAGCTGACTTCATATCAGCCACATCGCCCTTCAACTCCAGGATATCGCTCTTGTCCAGAACCTTTTCCATCTTATCGTTTAAGCTCTTGTTCATGTCCTTGATCTCGGAAATGGATTCATCTTGCTTGTCCAACATCCGATCCTGTTTGTCTAGCGTCAGGTCCATCTTGCTGTTTATGTCCTTGATCCCGGAAATGGTTTCATCTTGCTTGCCTATCATTTGATCCTGTTTATCCAGCATCCGATCCTGTTTATCCAGCATCCGATCCTGTTTATCCAGCATCCGATCCTGTTTATCCAGCATCTGATCCATCTTGCTGCCCAGGTTTCTATTCGTTTCCTTTATCTCATGAGTTGTCTCATCTTGTTTATTAAGAATCAGAATTAGAACATCTTTCATACCTTTTAGGACGTTAATTCCTTCATCAAGACGTGAGTCGGTTTCACCCGTCTCAACCATTTTATAGAAGCCACCGAAATATCCATGAGCTTCAGAATATTCCGTTTCGATGGATGAAACCTTGATGAGGCTGTTTTTTATATCTATGGCTCCCGCGAACAACTTCAGCTTATCTTCTTCACCCTGTGCTATGATTCTAACTCTATCATCATTCAAGTTCTCAACAAAGCCTTTAAGCCCTAATCCATTGGCCAGTTGGATAACTCTTGCCCTATAGCCTACCCTCTGGACGTTGCCTGAGACATACGCCGAAAGCTGCTTCATTGCATACATTTCAGAGCTTTTTGTATTTGTCTTTATCTATCATCCAGGCCGAGGCTTGCCTTCTCCTGGCATAGGCAAAGAATATGAGATAAGCCAGGCCCGCTATTTCCGGTATCAGAATGCCGGGATTTTTCAGACCGGAAAGAAGCATCTGCAGGAAGCTCATGGTATCCAGAAGGGGTACGCTGGGAAATGGCCCCAGGAG
>JAABPZ010000263.1 GCA_011391755.1 Methanothrix sp.
AGAAAAGTTTTCGGCGAGTTCCACATAAAGTCCAGGGAGAGGTGTATGAGCACACCCCAGGTGAGGGAGATGAATCTGATATCTTGGGAATAGACGCAAAGGGCAGAGAGGAGCATGAGGAAGAGCAGCGTGTGAGCGAAGGTGCGACCCATACTGGGGCTGCCAAAGACAATGAGGCCCAAGGGTTTGTCGATGATGTCGGGAAGCATGGAGCCCAATGCCAGAAAGGCCAGGTTCACATTGCTCAAAAAGCGGGCGGAGGCTAGAGCGAGGCCCACATGGGCAAAGAGAAGCATTGGGGGAAAAATTGTTTGCCAGGGTATATAATGATTTGCGAGAT
>JAABPZ010000264.1 GCA_011391755.1 Methanothrix sp.
GCAGGAGGAGATTAGCGAACGTAAAGTGGTGCAGACTCAGGTCATACGTCTCAATGAAGAACTGGAGGGACGGGTTTTAGAGCGCACCTTAGAGCTCGAATTGACCAACAAAGATCTGCAGAAACAGATCTCGGTGCGCCGCATGGCAGAGGAGGCTTTAAAGGACTCCGAGCGCAGGCTGGCGGATATCATAAACTTCTTGCCTGATGCCACCTTCGTCATAAAAAGAGATGGTGTGGTAATTGCCTGGAACCGGGCAATAGAGAAGATGACCGGCATCAAGGCCGCCGACATGCTAGGAAAAGGCAACTATGAGTATGCTCTTCCCTTCTACCAGGTGAGAAGGCCGATACTCATCGACCTTATCCTGAAACCCGATCTCGGTTTAGAAAAAGAATATGAGCGCATCAAATGGCAAGAAGACGGCACATTGGTCGGAGACTCTTTCAACTCCAACATCCTGGGTAGTCCTGCATATTTATTGGGAAGCGCGGGAGTTCTCTATGACTCAGAGGGAACGATATATGGTGCCATCGAGTCCATAAGGGATATTACAGATCGAAAAATGGCAGAAGAAGACCTGAAGAGCGCCAAAAACAGAGCAGAATCGGCTACAAAAGCCAAGTCGAAATTCCTGGCCAATATGAGCCATGAGATTCGCACCCCCATGAATGCCGTCATAGGCATGAGCGACCTTCTCCTGCAGATGGATTTGAATATCGAGCAGCGTGATTACCTGGAGACCATTCGTAGCAGCGGAAATGCCCTGCTCGCCATCATCAACGACGTTTTGGATTATTCCAAGATCGACGGAGATAAACTAGAGCTGGAGATCCTGCCTTTTGATCTGGCCGGCTGCATTGAATTCTCTATGGATCTGGTGGCTGCCAAGGCGGCAGAGAAGGGCCTGGGGCTGACTTATTTCCTGGATGATAATGTGCCTACAATGCTTCTCGGCGATGAGATTAGGCTGCGTCAGATACTGATCAATCTCCTGGGAAATGCCGTGAAGTTTACAGAAAAAGGCGAGGTCGTGCTCTCGGTAAGCTCTACTCCCTGGCAAGGCGACAAAGTATTGCTTCATTTTACCGTTAGAGATACAGGTATCGGCATATCCCAGGAAAACCTGGGCAAGTTATTTCAGTCATTTACTCAGGTTGACTCTTCGACCACCAGGTATTACGGCGGAACCGGCCTTGGGCTGGCTATAAGTCGCAAGCTGGTGGAAATGATGGGCGGAGAGATCTATTTGGAAAGTACGCCTGGAAAAGGCAGCACCTTTTGCTTTACTATTTTTTGCGACGTTTCCGGAGAAAATAGGGCGATATTGCCTGATGACCTAATTCTGGCAGGAAAGAGGGTGCTGATAGTAGAAGGCAGCGAATCTGTGAGAAATATGCTTTCCAAGGCCGCAGCGTCCTGGAAAATGAATGTTACGGCAATATCTGGGGGAAAGGAGGCGGCAGAGAATTTAGAACGAGAGAAATATGACTATATGATCATAGATGCCCTTTTGCCCGATATGGACCACCAGTTCTTGTTGAGACAGATCAAGGCCATGCAAAGCCGTCCATTTATTGTGATGATAAGCCACATGGGAAGCAAGGTAGAGCGAGATTCTTCTGTGAGCGGCTGGCTTAGCAAGCCTGTTAAGCCCCTCCAGCTCAAGCAGCTGCTGGTCAACCTGCTCAATCCCAAGAGAGTGGAGATAAAAGATGCAAAAGAAAAGCTTCCTCTCGGCCAGCCGGAAAGGAGGAATGATCTTGTCATTCTCCTGGCCGAGGATAATCCGGTAAATCAGAAAGTGGCTCTTAGCATGCTAAAGCGCCTCGATTATAAAGCTGATGTTGCCAACAACGGCCTAGATGTTCTGTCGTCTCTGGAAAGAAAGGCTTATGATGTCATTCTCATGGACATACAAATGCCGGATATGGACGGACTGGAGGCCACGCGCAGCATCCGCGAGCAAAAAATAAAAAAACAGCCTTGCATAATAGCCATGACGGCTTATGCCCTTGATGGGGATCGAGAGGAGTTTCTAAAGGCCGGCATGAACGACTATCTCAGCAAACCGATACGGATAGAAGAACTAAAGCTAGCATTAGAAAAATGCGAAAATATCCTAAAAAATTGAAAAATCATTCACTTACTATGTTGAAGGACCAGTGACCGGCGTCACAGTTTTTACAGGGGTGACCTTCCGGGTAGTTTTTAGTTTCTTCCATCTTCCTTAAATTGCTATATCTTTCTTCATAAAATATTTTTTGCAATGGCGTTTTGTTTGCGTCTCCCATTTCTATTTGGCCCTCAAAATAATTGCAACAAGACACTGTCCGCCCGTCCCACAAGATACCCATGTAGGTATTCATGGAAGAACAGATCTCATTATAATCCGCCTGGTCTTTAAGTTCTAATCCCAGTGCCGCTTCCATCTCTTTCAGCTTCGAATACTTAAAATCAGGCGTCATTAGAGTATCTATTACGACCGTTATCCGTTTGCCTTGCCATTCTTTTACGAAGTCTTCTACATCCTTCCTGGTATGGTCGCAAAACACCAAGTTTGTGGTTATCACGGGAAGCTTGCGATCGCCTCTTGTCTCCAGCAGATCTTCGATGTTCTTTTTTACTGCATCATAATTGGAACCGACTCTAATTTCCTCGTGTTTGGCGCCCACTCCATCAAGGCTGAAGTGAACCCATGGCAATTTTCTATCGCAGACAAGTTCTGAGTATTCATGATTCCAAAGACCACCGTTGGTGCTTATGACCGCCCTAAATCTTCTGGGAACCCCAGTTACATACTCCAGCATATCCATA
>JAABPZ010000265.1 GCA_011391755.1 Methanothrix sp.
ATAGTATGCGGGAGCGGTCCGCCTGAGCCAAAACCTGAAAAGTCATTCTTAAAAAATTTATCCTAAAGTGAGGTCAATAAGCTCGTACTTCAGGCCCTCTGACTCCAGGCGGGTAAGAAGCCCCGGAATTTGCTCATCCACACTGACGATCACTGAGCTGATGCCGTGATATGCCGCCTCGACTGCGAACTCCTTGGCCCCGAAGATGATGTCCGGCTCGCGTCCCACTTTGCGCAGCGCCACCAATGCCTCGATACCCAGGCAGCCTACATTCTTCACTCTGGCCAGCTGAGCCTGTAGCGCCGGCAAATCGACCTTGCCGGAGCCTCCATTCTGCACGCGCGGCACCTTGCAGAGAATAATCTTTCCTTCATCAAGGCTTATCAGCCCCTGCAGGTCTGATACACCTACATCCTCTCCGGACAGCGTATCGGCAATGACTACTCCGCTCGCATCTATCCCTTCGTTTTTATTGGCATAGAGAAGGCCGCCGCGCATCTCCAGAGATACCCGCTCGCCCTCCGTCAGATCGGCTTCAGCGATGGCCGTCCAGACAGAGACATGGCTGATGATCTCTTCCATCACCACCCGTGCATAGCGCTTCAGCTCGGCAGCACTCTCCAGCAACCACTCCACTCCCTCTTTGGTGATGCGATAGCGCATCCGTCCATCCGTGGTCACCAGTCCATCCGCTACCAGCTCCTTGATGTACTCGGATATGGCCTGGGGAGTGACGCCCAGACTCTCAGCCACCTCCTTTTGCCGAAGGTTAGGCTGATGGGCGGCGATTTCCACCAGAATCTGAAAACGAGAGCTTTCCCGCTTGCTCTGTAGCACACTCGCCATTAATAGTCCTCAACGTAGGGCTCAATGCGTTGACCCCTCACCGCGAGGCCCTCCGCTCTCTTGGCCACGCCACGAATAAATATCTGGCTGAGTCCCAGCTCTCGAGAAAGGTTGGACAGACTATTATTGCCGCCATTGACCATGGTCTGCAGCTTCTCGATCACAGAACGTAGCTCCTCATCGGACATGAAGGTGAGGCTGATCAACTCACTAAGATCCTCCATGGTAGCCCCGAAGCTGGCCTGCACTCGTGAGTATGTGGAATGATACTCTTTCTCGGGGCTTGCGCCAGGCTCCGGCACCCTCCACTTGGTCTCGATTAGGCCGCTTTTGCGCAGTAGTGCCACACTTCTGTGAACGCTTGCTTCGTCGCCGATAAGCGTTGTCAGCTCACGCTCAGTATGCCATTCTCGACTCAATTCGTCAAAGATCTTCTTATGGACATCGGAGCCGAAGGCCTGCAACAATGGGACCAGATCTGATGGATCGTTGATGATCCGCGTTCTCTTTCCCGTCACAAAGAACCTCGCATTGGTATTATCTCTCTAATTTGATAAAGCTTTTGAAGACCAGCATTCTTAAACCAGTCTTACCGTCTCCAGATTCATGGGCGCCATAGTCGGTATCCTGTACCTCTTGTAAATGGAGCTGGCAAAATCGAGGCAGTTGCCCTCTTCGCCGTGGTTGGTGATGACCCGGCCGGGCTTGGGATAGAGGCGGCGCATGTATTCCATGAGCTGCTGACGATCGGAGTGCCCGGAAAAGCCGTCCACCGTGGTTACCTCAAGGTTAATCTTCACCGTCTGGGTCTTGCCCTCTACAGAGAGGGGCAATTCCTTCCATCCTTTCTGAATGCGCCGTCCTAAAGTTCCTTCTGCCTGGTATCCTACTATTACCAGCGTATTCTTCTCATCCGGTCCCAGACGCTTGAGATACTCGAGAACCGGCCCACCGTTGAGCATGCCGCTTGTCGCCAGTATCACACAGGGCGGCCCTTCAATTATCTCCGTCCTCTGCTTGGGGCTCTCCACCTTCACAAAACACTGGGCCAGGAAGGGATTGATTCCTTTGTGGAATATGAGATCCCGAAGATCGTTATTGAGGTACTCGGGATATGTGGTATGAATGGCGGTAGCCTCGTAGATCATTCCGTCCAGACAGACCGGCACCTCATCTATGATCTTCTTTCGGATGGCCTCCTCCAAGACAACCATGACCTCTTGGCTTCTGCCAACGGAGAAGGCAGGAATGATGACCTTGCCGCCCTTGTTGATAGTCTCCTTGACCACGTTTATCAAAGTTACTTCTGCCTCTTTCCGGGAGGGTTGAATGCTGTTCGTCCCCCCGTAGGTGGCCTCAGTCACCAGCGTTTCCAATCGTGGAAAATTGCATACTGCTGGATCGAAGAGCCTGGTTCGTTCGAACTTTTGGTCACCGGTAAAAGCTACATTGTAAAGACCGTCTCCAATGTGGAAGTGGGCAATGGAGGAGCCCAGGATGTGGCCGGCATTGTGCATGGTCAATTTGGTGTCGGGTGCAATGTCGGTTACGTCCCCGTAGTTGAGGGTGATAGTATGCTTAAGAGCCTCACGAACCATTGTGGAGTCGTATGGCAGCCTCTTTCCCTCGCGTCCGGCAATTTCGATGTAGTCGAGCTGCAAAAGCACAGCCAAATCCCTGGTAGGCGGAGTGCAGTAAATGGGCCCTTCGTAACCGTATTTGAAGAGCATGGGAACAAGACCGGCATGGTCCAGGTGAGCATGCGTCAAGACCACGGCATCGATCTGATTTAGTGGATAGACCTCAGGCACATAGAGATAGGGCGTAGCTGAATCGTCCGATCCTACGTTTACGCCGCAGTCGATGATGATGCGCGACTCGGGAGTGGAGAGAAGCATGCAGCTTCTGCCTACCTCGCGACAGCCTCCCAGTGTGGTGATGCGAACCCACTGGTCCTTGGAAGCTAT
>JAABPZ010000030.1 GCA_011391755.1 Methanothrix sp.
CAAAAAATATTCTCCCGGCCAGAGGTTCTCTTCATCAACACCGGTCTGGAATTTCCTGAGACGGTGGAATATGTGCATAAGCTATGCGATGATCAAAAGCTGCGGCTGCAAGAGATCAAGGGAGAGAGCGGCTTTTTTGAGCAGGTGAAGATTTTTGGCCCCCCTGCCAAAGATTTTCGCTGGTGCTGCAAGACGAACAAGCTGGGACCAATGACTTCCTTTCTTAAAGAGCACTACCCCAAAGGCTGCGTGACCATTGATGGGCGGCGCATCTATGAATCCTTCAACCGTTCTACCATCAAGGCCGTGGAGAGGAATCCCTATGTTCCCAGCCAAACCACGCTGGCGCCCATCAGAAGCTGGCGGGCTCTGGAGGTCATGCTCTACATCTACTGGAATCGGATAGAACCCAACCCGCTCTATGAGGAGGACTTTGAGCGCATCGGCTGCTGGCTGTGCCCCGCCGCGCTGCAATCTGAGTTTGCCAACCTGAAAGTAACCCATCCCAGGCTTTTTGACCGGTGGATGGACTCTCTAAAGGAATGGGCGGACGGGAATAAGCTGGATAAGAGATACATCGATTGGGGTTTTTGGCGCTGGAAGAAGCATCCTCCCAAGATGCTGGAGATAGCAAAAGAGCACAATATACGCCTCCAAGTCAGTGCTGCCGGTAAAGAAAAGATCACTTTGCAGGCATTGCGAGGCCGTTCGCCCTGCGGCCTGGAGTACTCCATCGAAGCGACACTATGCGCCCCCCAGAATCATCCCTTTTCCTCTGTTGCCGGGGCCCTTAATATTTTGGGTCAGGTGAAATATGAGGAAGATCTGGGGGCAGCGTTGCTTAAGACCGAAAAAGGAAGGGTCAGTGTCTTTGCCAACGGACACATCATGATCATTGCCGGCAAAGAGCAGGCGGAGGAGCTGCTGCGCGAGGTCTGCGAAATGATCCTGCGCACCCAGATGTGCACGAGATGCAAGATCTGCGAGAAGAACTGCCCTCGAGGGGCAATTACCGTGGCAGAGACCATAACAATTGATGCGAAATTGTGCAATCACTGCCAAAAGTGTGGCAAAGGCTGCATTGCCGCCGACCAGGCCGCGAAGATCTATGCCGGGCTTGCCGGAGCAGAGCCGATCTCCCGGATTTCTTATTGATTTAGGATTTCGGGAGAAATTTATATAGAATTGGTCCGGAATATAGGTGTTGAAACCTTTTGATTGAGGGACGGAATATGAGAGATATAGAAGTTATTTTAGCAGTTGCCTGTGTAGTTGCTCTGCTGGGAGTATCTTCAATTGGCTTGGCAGCGACCACAGATGAAAACGAAAGTAATTCATATATATTAAAACCTGAAGCAAGCGAAGAGCTAATCGGCTTTGTGAATGAAGCTAGAGACTTCGTTGCAGAGCAAGGCAAAGATAAAGCCCTAGAGGTCTTCAATGATCCCAATGGAGAGTTTGTAAGAGGAGAGCATTACATAATCGCCTACGACTTTAATGGAACCTGTTTAGCTCATCCGTACGAGCCTAAAATGATCGGTAAAAATGTGCTAAACATTACCGATTCCAATGGAGTTGCCCTTAAGAGGAACATGCGCGAGGTGGCCAAAAGGGGAAGCGGATTCGCATACTACCTCTGGCCTAATCCTGCTCATTCTGGTGTAGAGGAGCTTAAGATAACCTATGTTCTCAAGGTAGACGAAGAAATGTGGTTAGCAGCAGGAAATTATCTGAGCGTGCATACTCCCGTCTTCAGTAACCAGTCCAGAGAGGATCTTGTAGCCTTTGTAGAAAGCGCAAGAAGCTTCGCCCTAAATGCTTCCCAAGAAGAAGCAGTTAAGACCTTCAATGATATCAATAGTAGTTATGTCGAAGGAAACCGCTACATCATAGCCTATGATTTCGCGGCTAACTGCCTGGTACATCCTATACGGCCCGAATTAATAGGGAAGAACAGGATTGACTCTAGAGATCCCAATGGCGTTGAACTGGTTCGAGATATGTTAGCTTTAGCCCAAAACAAAGATGGATTCACTTATTACCTCTATCCAGACCCTGCAAAGAACATGACGCTAGGGCTCAAGTTAAGCTATGTCACGAAAGTGGATGATACATGGTGGCTGGGTGCAGGAATCTACGCTTAGTGAGTTACTTCAAGGGGCTAATCGGGTCTGTATCGCGATCTTCTCGGATGTTGTCCGGGTTGTGAAAATTAGATGTGGAATGCTCGCCAGAGAGACCAACGAGCAATATGCATCTATTTTTTGCCGCGTTTTGGCTTCTGGTTTTTTTCTCCATCAAGCTTCTTCGCTTTCTGATCCTTCTTGCTCACTTTTTCTCTCTCATTTCCGTCTTCTTGTTGCATACGTATTTCACCTCACTTAGTCCTTTAGTCATTTCATTCAATCCGATAAATCCCTGTGGTAGCCAAGGATGCATGACCCAGATGATCCCTGGAGATTCCCCAACTGGTACATCGCGATCAAGGCTCGAGAACGCCTTCCAGGCAGCAACCTTCGAGACACTTAGCTATGCCCTGGAAAAAGGAAAACATCATGGCTTTATAAGCTCTCTTCCCAGGGAGAAAGCTTTGCCAATGAATCTTCCTACGCCATTATATTTGCGCCCCTCCGGAGAAAACAGAACTGGTCGAATCTTCTCAATATCTGGCAGACCATCGGCTCCCAGACACGACTCGTCAGCCTTGACATCCAGGATCTCGCCGATGAACTCTGTGTGGAGACCGATTTCAACGAAGCGATGCAGCTTGCACTCAATAGCTACCGGAAATTCCTTTACGAGCGGCGCGTCCACTAGTTCACTTTTTAGCGGTGTCAAACCACTTGCTGCAAATTTATTCACGTCTCTACCAGAGACCAAGCCGAAATAGTCCGCATGCTTGGCGTAATCCTCTGAGGGCAGGCATACGGTGAATGCCTTGCGATTCATGATGTTGCCATAGGTATAGGTAGCTTTCCGAAGAGAGACGGCAATGCATGGCGGACTGGAGCAGCAGATACCAACCCATGCAGCTGTCATTACATTAGGTTTCCCGTAAGGATCATATGTCCCTATCACACAGACTGGTGTCGGATAAAGAAGGGTCTTTGCCCCCAGTGACTTTTTTATAATTATCATCTCCATAAACTCATACTTAGCTTTTGTTTTCATTCGCTAAAACTGACCGAAACTATAAATCTACTGGCGTACTCTATTGGTATGGCCACTTTGCGAAGTGTTCCCGGTTTTAGATTTCGGTGGGACAAAACCCCAGTCGCGGACTGGAACAGGAGGACATACGAGGGATGCTGAGAGAACTGGAAGATGAGAGAGGCAAACTCGGGCAGGAGTCCCTTGCCTTCAAGGATCGAATAAGCCAACAAAACGCTGAAGCGAGCAAATGGGCCGCCAAGCGAAATGAGCTCAACAAGGCCACCAAAGAGTTGATTGACAAGGCCTATGAGTTCAAGAAGCTGAGGGACGAGAGTAACAAGAATGTGGCCCAGTCCAAAAAGAAGAGGGACGAGTCCAACGAGAAAATCAACCAGCTCTCTCTAAAGATACAGGATATCCGAAAGAAGCACAGCCTTTCCGGTGAACGCACCATTAGAGATCCGCGCCACGAGATAGATCTTCTGGAATTTCGGCAACAAACAGAGGTTTTAAGCCCGGATAGAGAGAAGCAGCTGGTCGATAAAATTGCTGCCCTTCGCGCTGAGCTCAAAGGAAGAAAAGAGCCGATTGAGAAGAATCCGGAGCTCGGGAAGCTTCTCGATGAAGCGCAAGCCTTGCGAGATCAGTCATCTTATTACCACGATCAAGTAATTAAGTTCGCGGAAATGGCCCAAGAATATCACGATCAGATGATTGGTGCCTTCAAAGAAGCCGATCAGACTCGTGCCGAAGCCGATGCCGCTCAAAAGGAGTTCTTGAAGGCTCAGTGACCTTTCCTCGATATTTTTTGGACAATATGACTGCGAATATACAGGTGTTTGAATCCGTATTGGCCTTCTCGTTGGTGGTAGTCACCTGTATCATTATGAAAAAAAAGTCCCTTGTGATGGAGGAGGATGTGGCTTTGTTCGCACGGCTCCTCACACAAGCGGCACTTCCGGCCTTTATCTTTTTTCAGCTTTCCACACACCCCGTATCGAGTCGTCAGTTCTTGATGGTTTTGGCCATGGTTGTGACGGGCATCGTTTCCATGGGAGCCGCCTGGCTCGCAGGAAAAGGTCTGCGACTTGACAAGCCAAAAATTGGTGCTCTAATGCTCACCTCCTCCTTTGGCTCCACAGCGTTAATCGGTTATCCACTCATCCAATTTTCTTTTCCGAATAATCCTTTAGCACTGACGGATGCCATCCTCCTCAGCGAACTTGGCGTGGGACTTCCCATCTTTATCCTTGGCCCTGTCGTCGCCATGCATTTCGGAGAATATTCCGGGACCATCGGGACTCAACGGAGTGTTTTCACTGAGTATTTTCGATCGCCCATTTTTTTTGCTACCGTACTGGGCCTCATTATCGCTCCTCTTCAGATTCCTGTTAATCAATGGTTTCTGGCACCAATCTACGAAGCACTGAGCATCATTGGCAACGCCGTGGCTGTACTTGCTTGTCTCATTCTTGGACTTCAGCTCAAAATGAAGTCGTTGAAGGGAATCTGGACACTATTAATTATTTCCGTACTCATCCAGATGGTGCTGCAACCTTGGGTTGCTCACTTGCAGGCTGGCCTTTACCACCTCAGTGTCGAACAGACCCAGGTACTCACGCTCATCAGCGCCTTGCCTGCCGCTGTCTTGGGATCGGTCTTCGCTACGCATTATAAGTGCGCAAGCGACACCACTTCGGCGCTCATCATGATACATCTACTTCTCGCCATAGTCCTCGTCCCACTCACCTTTGCGGTGCTGAATATGACCTGATGATATCACCACAATAGAAAACTATTTTTCATATCCCATACACATCAGTCGTGAATGACAATGATTTCCGACCTATGTAACGATGCAGTAAAACCGTTATTTTCAATCACGAGATTTGATACCTTATGTCTATAAACACAATCAATGAACTATCCGGTATTCCGGCGATCCGTCCTCAAATTAGAAAGCTGGCTATGCAGTTATCACTGGGCGAGAAAGAGGTTTTGGCCGTAGTAGAGTTGCTGGACGGCGGAGCGTCGCTGCCCTTCATTGCCAGATACCGAAAAGAGGCCACCGGAAATCTGGATGAGGTCGTAATTGCCAGGATTCGTGATCAACTCTACAAAATCCGGCAACTCGAAGAGAGGCGAGCCGCCATCCAAAATTCTCTGGCTAAGCGAGAGCTGCTCACACCCGATCTGCAAGCCAGGCTGCAGGCAGCCGACACCCTGGTCCGGCTGGAGGACATTTACCTTCCTTTCCGGCTCAAGAGGAAGACGCGGGCCACGGCAGCGAAAGAGCGCGGCCTGGAGCCGCTGGCCAGGAGGATCTTCTCTCAGGACCAGAGCGGCCTGGACCCGGAGAGAGAGGCATTGTCCTTTGTGGATGCCGTGAAGGGCGTCGCCTCTGCAAAAGAGGCCCTGGCCGGAGCAAGGGACATCATGGCCGAGTGGATGAGCGAGGATGCTGAGGCGCGACTTCGCATGAGGGCCCTCTTTCAATCGCAGGGCTTGCTACGGTCTGTGGCAGCTACTGGAAAAGGAGAATCGTCTGATGCAAAGGACGACGCAAAATTCAGGGACTATCTGGACTTTTCCGAAGCCCTCTCCAGGGCCAGCCCGCATAGAATCCTGGCCATGCTGCGAGGAGCGCGGGCGGGGGCGCTTAGCCTGCACCTGGCCCCGGCTGAGGAGGACGGGCTGGCGGTTTTAGAGGAGCTCTTCGTAAAGAGAAATGGCCTGGCGGCAGATCAGGTGATGCAGGCGGCTTATGACGGCTACCGCCGGCTCCTTGCCCCATCTATGGAAAATGAGACCTTAGCTGCAGCGCGGGCCCATGCCGAGGAGAAAGCCATTGAGGTCTTTTCCGAAAATTTGCGTCAGGTGCTCCTGGATCCCCCTCTGGGACAAAAGTGCGTCCTGGCCGTCGATCCGGGCCTGCGGACGGGCTCTAAGCTCGCTGTGCTCGATCGCCTGGGCCGGCTGCAAGAGAGCCATGTGATCTACCCCCACGATACTGCGAAGAAGAGGGAGGAAGCGGCAGTCCTGGTGGGCGCGATCTGCAAGAAAAAAGGCATTGAGGTGATTGCTGTCGGCAACGGCACGGCGGGCAGAGAGACGCAGGCCTTCTTGCAGAGCCTGCGGCTGGAGCCACCAATTATGATGGTCAACGAGTCGGGGGCATCGGTTTATTCGACGTCGGATGTGGCCCGGCAGGAGTTTCCAAATGAGGATGCCACTGTGCGCGGCACCGTCTCCATTGGGCGGCGGCTCATGGACCCGCTGGCAGAATTGGTCAAGATCGAGCCCAAGGCCATTGGTGTCGGCCAGTACCAGCATGACGTGGACCAGCCGGCGCTGCGGCGCGCCTTGGACGATGTGGTCTCCTCCTGCGTCAATTTGGTGGGGGTGGATGTGAATGCCGCCAGCCGGGAGCTTCTGGCCTACGTCTCCGGCTTGGGGCCCAAGTTGGCCGAGGCGGTGGTGAAGTACAGGAATGAGCACGGCCTCTTTGGCTCGCGCCAGGATCTGCACAAAGTGCCACGCCTGGGGCCCAAAGCCTTCGAGCAGGCGGCGGGCTTCTTGCGCATTCGTGATAGCAAAAATCCACTGGACGGCACGGCGGTGCATCCGGAGAGCTATCCTCTGGTGGAAAAGATGGCGGGCGATTTGGGGGTTACCGTCCGGGAGCTGATGCAAAATGAGAGCCTCCTGAAAAAGCTGGATGCAAAGAAATATATCAGCGAAAAAGCGGGCGCTGCCACGCTGCAAGACATTTTAGAAGAGCTGTCCCGGCCAGGCCGCGATCCCAGAGCCGAGTTTGAGGCATTTTGCTTTGCTCCGGGAATCGAGAAGATGGAGGACCTCAAGGTGGGCATGAAGCTGCCCGGCATTGTCACTAATGTCACTGCCTTCGGGGCCTTCGTGGACATTGGTGTACATCAGGACGGGCTGGTGCATATCAGCCAGCTTCGGGACGGCTACGTCAAGAATCCCACCGACGTGGTGAAGGCCAGGCAGAAGGTGACGGTCAGGGTGCTGGATGTGGATATGGAGAGGAAGAGGATATCGCTTTCGATGAAAAAATCAGACTGAGGCGAAATCTTTAAATATCGGCGAACGATTACAGTCTATTCGGCAAAAGTCGAAGACCATCATATTATCCCTCCTACACTAAGACTTTTGCCTCCCTCCTATTCATTGTGGCATCAGATCTCCTGCGCTTCTTCTCGCCCACATTCCAGCATAATCTCCACGCCTTTGGCAAAGGCTGCATCCGCTTCGGTGTCTCTACCCAGAGCCATGAGAGCAAGGCCCTTGCTGTTCCAGGCCCTGGCATGCCCGGCATCGATCTCGATGGCCCTGTCAATATCCTCGATAGCTTCTGCGTACCGACTCAGACGCCGTAGAGCTTCACCCC
>JAABPZ010000031.1 GCA_011391755.1 Methanothrix sp.
GGCATCGGCATTTAGCGGATCGATCAGAAGCGCCCGGTCGAAATGCGCTACTGCTTCATCGTATCTGTGCAGTTTAGCCAGAGCGGTGCCTTTGTTGTTCCAGAATTCGCAACTCTTTGGCTGCAGGGCGATGGACCTGTCAAAACAATCCAGGGCTGCAACGTAATCGCCCATATTTCCCAGAGCTGCGCCTCGATTGCTCCAAACCCTGGCACCATTGGGATTCAGCTCAAGGGCTTTATCATAATAATCGACGGCCTCCTGATACCTTCCCTGCCGGTCCAGAATTACGCCTTTGTTGTACCAGGCTCTCACGTAGCTGGGATCTGTCCTGATGATGGCGTCAAAATATGCTATAGCTTCAACGTATCTCTTTTGTTTGTAGAAAACAACGCCTTTGTTGTTCTGAGCATCGAGGCAATGTGGATCGATCTCAAGGGCAGCATCAAAGGATAGAATGGCCTCCTCATGCCTGCCCAGTCGGCATAAGGCCAGACCCCTGCGGTTCCTTAGCGTTGCGTCTTTAGCATCTTTCTCTATGGCCTCATCATAAAATGAGAGGGCTTCATCGAATTTGCCCTTCATGTATAGTTCATCGGCTTTTTCTGCCAGGGAAATAGCATCCATGATAAGCACCGCAAGATTGTGGTGAGAAGATAACTCCTTGTGGGTGAACTTAGGTAAAGGTTCAACGCAGATATCTTCCCATGTGATGAGGGCCATTAGAACTTAATTGGATGGGACTGATAAATCCGTTGCGTCTCTCGAAGTTGTCGCTTCTGCTGCGGTGTGACGGCGTAGGCCTCTTCGCTCTGCAAAAAGACTTTTGCGTCCTCTTCGCTTAGAGTTAAACCGAGCCTGAGTGCCCTAGCCATATCGCGCAGATCTCCATTGTCTATATTGGCTACCTAGTAATAGGTATAACCAGGTACTTGAGCCGTCAAAGCTTAATAACTTTCCTGAAAAAACCTACCACAAGAATTATCTTTTGGCCCAAATTCCTGGGAATATTCGATAGCATGCGACTGTGCGAAAACAGTCGGCTTTATGGGGGAAGCAGGACTAAACCAAAGAGCGCAAGTTGCACGCACTGCTTTATACACCCTTTCCGGCCCGGCCCAAATCGGCCTAAATCCTCATCGGGCAAACTGTTCATTCCATAGTAACCTGGAATAAAGATCAAGTTTTCTTGAGCGGTTGACGATAGCGGTCGATCTTTTCCAATGCTATCGATTAGGATAAACCTAAAACATGGAGCCTACACCCAGGGGTTTTGAGCCGAAAAGAGTCCTTATAATAATATCCTGTGGTTAATCTGTGTCAAAAAAAAAGATAATGAATTGCAGGTTATACGCACAGCTTAGAGCTGGGATCAGCTCGTATATCCCAGCTCCTTGGCTTCAGCAAAGGCAGCATTCGCGTCTGTTGTCTTGCCTAATGCATCAAGAGCATGGCCTTTGTTGTACCAGGCTTTGGCATAATTGGGATCTAACCTGACAGTCTCGTCATAAGCTTTGATGGCTTCGTCGTATTTGCCCTGGTTATAGAGAGCATTACCTTTGTTGTACCAAGCATCGGCATCTTTTGGATCTAGCCTGATGGCCTCATCATAAGCCTTGATGGCTTCATCATACTTGCCCTGACCCTTAAGAACATTGCCTTTGTTACCCCAGGCTGCTGCATATTGCGGATTGATCTCGATGGCCTTATCAAGGGCCAGAATGGCCTCATCGTACTTACCCAGGATACCAAGAGCCGAACCTTTGTTGTACCAGGTATCTGCATAATTGGGATCTAGCCTGATGGCCTCGTCATAAGCCTCGATGGCTTCATCATACTTGCCCTGACCATAAAGAATATGGCCTTTGTTGTACCAGACCTCTAAACGATCGGGATCTATCTTGATGGCTTCATCGTAGGCATTGATGGCATCGTCAAGCTTGCCCTGATCACTGAGAGCCACTCCTTTATAGAACCAATCTTCTGCTGTCTGCTGACATTGTGCTGATGTCATCAATGCCAGTAAAATGATGAAAACGGCATACTTCAATTTCATGAGATCGAGGATGTGCATCGAGAGGATATGTTTGTTGGTCATGCCCCACCAGACGGACCAGAGAAAGCTCTGGCGTGGCTGGGAGCTACGATGTTGTGTTTTAATTTCACCGAATTGTATACCAAACCCTAAAATAGACTTAATGATACTTTCTCTACATTGACGAATGGACGCAAAACATCTCGTGGAGCAAAGTTAATTGACAAGATTTATATAAACTAAATTACAAAACCTTATA
>JAABPZ010000032.1 GCA_011391755.1 Methanothrix sp.
GAATAGATCACCTTTCCCTCCGGAATTCCATAAACCATGCGCATAGTCTCTGCCGATGACGACTCCCTCTTTGAGAGCAATTGAAATGCAGCGGCTAATATCAAGAGAGCAAAAACCAAGAAAAATAAAATCAAAAATAAGTCCATAAAAACCATCCAGTGAGGAAAATTGCAGCAATCGCAGAGAAATAACCCAGCAGTCGGAACATGCCGGCCGCTCTCTCCCGCCTCTCCAGAAGAATCAGCCTGCTCCCTGCTTTTTCATGGGCATCGATTCCTCTCTTCAGGCCGAATGATTGCGGCTGCACTCCGCTTCTTTTCAGGTACCAGGATACTGGGCAGTAGACATATTGCGATATCTCGGATGCCGATATTGCCTTGTATCCCTTTTTGCGTTTTAGCATAATGATTTTGTCCAGGATTTGAATGGAGATAAAGCTATTTCCGGCACAGCTAGTACAGCGGGCCGAAATAAACCCGTATCTTAGCTTCGCGGCTTCGCGCCTTCGCGTGAAACCGGACCCTGTCGAATCTCATGCGAAGCCTTGATTGGCGCGAAGAACAATCAGCCGTTTACAAAGGCACATTATCCTCTCACAATCATGGCTTTAATTAGGCCCTGATGTACTAGATACAAAGGCTTTCGAAAACATATGGACAGATTTAATAGAATGCATCCTTTTGTCTCCCTAGATGCTGGATAGATCCCTGGGTTTGAAGGTTAGCCGAAAAAATGGTGAGAAGATTCGCAAAGCTCTGGTGGAGACGGGCGCCTTCGATCGCAGCCGCAAGATTTGCTCGGATGAATCTCATGTCTATCTGCCGGTTTTGCAGATGGATGAAAAGTTGGCGGCCAGTGTCCGCAGCATTGCAGAGTTTGAACTGGTAGAGATCAATTTCCTGCCGGAAGAGAAGATCACAAGCCCGGAGGATCTCCTGGGCTTTCGCCCCAGCTTCGAGGTGGTGGGCGAGATTGCCATGGTGGAAGACAGCGATGCACAGCGCGTGGCCGCTGCCCTCATGTTTACCTGCAAGAGCATAAAGACGGTCATTGCTCCCATCTCCGATGTGGAAGGGGAATTTCGCACCCGCCGCTTCCGGCACGTGGCCGGAGAGGCTGGCACGGTCACTCTGCACAGGGAGCACGGCCTGCGCTACCGGGTGGACCTGGAAGGAGCCTATTTCACGCCTCGTCTGGGCACGGAACGGCTTCGCATCGCCGGCCTGGTCAGCCCGGGCGATGTAGTGCTGGATATGTTCGCAGGCGTGGGGCCGTTTGCCCTGCTCCTGGCCAAAAAGGGGGCAGACGTCATCGCCATGGACAAAAATCCTGTGGCCGTGAAATACCTGCGCGAGAATGCGCTTTTGAATAAAATAAATAATATCGAGATCCTGGAAGGCGATGCAGCAGAGCTGGCCCTGCTCTATGAGTGTCGGGCCGATCACGTGATCATGAACCTTCCCCACAGCGCCTCTGAATTCCTTCTTCCCGCTATCCGGGCGGCAAGGTCAGGGGGCGTGGTGCACTACTACTGCATAGCTCTGGAAGATGATCTTTACAAAGATGAGGCGCTGATTGCAAAGGCGGCTGAAGAAATGGACGCACAGGTTGATGTGCTCTACAAAGAGACAGTGAGAAGCTATGCGCCCCACAGAAGCAATGTGGTCATTGACTTTCGGGTGAAAAAGGCAGTGATTTAATCCTGCCAATCTCCCCTGCTATGATTTCACTTGCATTTTGTTATTGTCTCTCCCTTCCAGAAAAAATGGATGCTACAAAGAAAACCAGCCCGCCAATTACCAGCAGTCCTATGAAGAGTGATGCATAAGGATATTTATTTTCCGAAGATGAAGCAGATGCATTCCGGTTGGATTTTGGTGGCGAATTCTCATCGATTACGGGCTCCTTTTCCCCTTCCGGCAGGGATATATTTTCCGGAATGGCGGATGCGCCTACTACTATTGTGTTGAGGGGGACCTGCACTTCCCTATAATCCCCAGGCTTCGCGTATTCATATCTTATGTTTTCGTCCACCCTTTCCTTGCTAATATATTGAATCCCGTCCCTGGTGTACGCTGTCTTGGTCTCCAGGCCAAAGCCGGGCGCTGCTAGCAATGTAAAAAGGACGACAACTGCTCCAATTCTATAAAATTTGCCCATGGATAAGGAATGAATGGGCCTCATTCGGCCCCTCTTCACAGGTCTTCAGATGTACTGCTGCACCAGTCCCTCGGGCTCGCTTATATGGTTTCTCTCTTTGTGCAGTATCTTTATCGCGGCGCCCTCAAAGTCGCTCTGGTATACTATTGTCCTCTCCTCGCGAATGGCATACATACCCGCCTCGGTGGACACCGATTTTAGATCCGCACCGCTCGATCCCTCTGCCATATCGGCGATCAACTTAAGGTTCACATCTTCATCCAGGCTCATGCCTGAGGTATGGATCTTCAGAATCGCCTCACGTGCCTCTCGGCTGGGCATGGGAATCTCGATGATTCTATCGAATCGTCCCGGTCGCAGCAAGGCCGGATCGAGCATGTCCAGGCGGTTGGTGGCGGCGATGAGCTTGACCTCGCCTCGCGCATCAAAGCCGTCCATCTCCGCCAGGATCTGCATGAGAGTGCGTTGCACCTCGCGGTCTCCGCTGGTGGCTCCATCCATGCGCCGCGCACCGATGGCATCCAGTTCATCAATGAAGATGATGGCGGGCGACTTGCTCTTGGCCAGCTCGAAGAGCTCACGCACCAGGCGCGCGCCCTCTCCGATGTACTTTTGTACGAACTCTGAGCCCACCACGCGAAGGAAGGTAGCATCGGTGCTCTGGGCAACCGCCTTGGCTAAAATGGTCTTGCCGGTCCCCGGTGGTCCGTGCAGCAAGACCCCCTTGGGCGGCTCAATACCGACAGCCGTGAAAAGGTCCGGACGCTTGAGGGGTAGCTCCACAATCTCCCTGATCTCGGAGATCTGAGTTTCCAGGCCTCCAATCTGTGAGAAGCGCACATCTGGAGCCTCCTCTATCTCCATGCCAAAGACGGCCGGGTCGCGGGGGGAGGGCAGCACGCACATCACAGCAAAAGACTGCTGATTTAAGCCGACCTGTGCACCGGGCTTGATCTCTTCTTCGATGAACTGGGAGAGATTTACCACGAACCTGGGACCGGTGCTGCTTTTGACAATAACCCTGTTCTCGTCCAGGACATCTACAATGGTGCCCACAATCATGGGACCCACGCGCAGGCGCTCCAGCTCGCTTCTCAGCTTGCGGGCTTCTCGCTCGAACTTGAGCTTCTGGTTCTCAATGAGCCGCTTTTCGCCTTCCACGCGGTCCTTCTGCTCTCGCAGCGCCAGGTTGCGCTCTTCAAGCTGGCGCATGCGGTCCAGGATGTAGCGCGAAAAATCCGCGCCGGCCTGTGACTCATTCATGCCTTCTCCACTATCCATAATTACAAAGATTATTAAACACCGACCCCTATAAAGGTTTCCGAAATGACCGAGAAGCAATGCGAGATTTGCGGCGCTGAGATCACTGGAGTGCCCCAGAGGATTGTGATCGACCGCTCTACGATGGAGGTATGCAAGAGTTGTGCGCGCTTCGGAAAACCGGAAGACAAATGGTCTTTGGTTCCCAAGAAGATGGTTCCTGTGGCGAGGGCCTTCACGGAAAGTCGGCCCAAACCGCGCGACTATTTTAAGGACTTGGCAGAGTTGGTCCCGGATTTCGGGCGCAAGATCAGGGAGGCACGCGAGAGCCTGGGCCTCTCTCCAGAGGAGCTGGGAGGTAGGATCAAAGAGAAGGCGACTCTCTTAAAGAAGATCGAGAGGGAGGAGATCTCTCCTGAGGACGGAATTAGAAAAAAGCTCGAAAAGGAGCTGAAGATCAAACTGTCCGATGAGGCGAGCGAGACTCGTGTCAAGTCCGGCAGCTCTGGCCGTGGATTGACTTTAGGAGATATTGCCAGCATCAAACGGAAAACTGAGAAATGATCGCCAGTGCAGCTCGCTATGTCATTGGTGGGGGTGTGATCGTATACCCTACCGAGACCGTTTACGGCCTGGGCGCCAATGCTCTGGATGAGCAAGCGGTGATGAGGGTTTTTCAGATTAAAAAAAGGCCCCTCTCCCATCCCATCTTTTTGGCCGTCTCCAACTTTGATATGCTGATGAATGTTGCAGAGGTGAGCCCAGATGACCTGGATCTTCTCGAGCAGCTCTTGCCTGGTCCTGTTTCCGTTCTTGTCAGGAAAAAAAGCGTAGTTCCGGATATACTCACCGCCGGCTCGCCGTTGGTTGGCATCAGGTACCCGGATCATGAGACGGCTTTAAGGATCATCGATCTGGCCGGACCCATCACCTCCACCAGTGCCAACCGCACCGGCGCCTTGCCACCCACAAGTGCAGCCTCCGTCTCCTCGGATATCCGGGATCGAGTGGATGCCGTCGTGGACGGAGGAAAATGCAGATACGCACAGCCCTCAACACTCCTGGATCTGCAAAAAAGGGAGATCATTCGGCCGGGAGCGGGTCTGGATAAGGTAATGAAGGCGATATCGTGAAGGCCAGAATCAGGGACTTCTTTCTGACTAAAGAAGGCTGGATATTCGCTGTCGCGGACTACTGCCACCCGGATGGTCTTCGCTCCATGCTACGCTACGTTCCTGATCCAGCAGGAGAGCGCGAGAATGATGGCAAACGCTATCGCAAAATGGACTTCGCTCCGGCCTATGAATTTCTAAGAAGAGAGCGACCAGACTGGGCCCGCGACCTGCACGTGGTTCCCCTGTCGCATGTGCTCAGGATTTATCGGCCTTCCGAAGGTCTTTTGGTTGTGGCGAAGAGCGACCCAAGAGTCGGAAAGATTGCCGGCCTGCTGGCGAAAGACGGAGTGTCATGGGAGCAGATGGGCATCACCGGATCTATGCTGGTAGGTCTGTCCAGTCCCAGCTCAGATATCGATTTTGTGGTTTATGGCCCTATCTGGTGGAAGGCCAGGGATATTGTGGCCCGGGCCAAGGCCCAAGGAAAAATCGGGGACCTGGACGAGCCCACCTGGAGGAAGATCTACTCCAAGCGAAAGCCGGAGATCAGCTTCGAGGACTTCATGCGGCATGAGACGCGCAAAGGAAATCGAGGCATGATCGAAGGCACCTACTTTGACCTTCTCTTCACTCGCGAATGGAACCAGATACAAACCCAGCCCGCTGGCAGGCCGGCCGGGGAGCGGCGCATTGAGGCCAAAGTAACTAACGCCGATTTTGCCTTCGACAGTCCTGCCATTTACCGTCTGGACCATCCTGAGGTAAAGGAGATATTCTGCTATTCGCATACCTATGCCGGCCAGGCGCTGCCCGGCGAAACTATAGAGGCGAAAGGCGTGCTGGAAGAGACTGCCCAAGGCCTTCGACTGGTAGTGGGAACCACACGCGAGGCCCGCGGTGAATGGATCAAATCTCTAACCTTGCTGGAAAGCTAAAATATATTAAAAAGAGGTCTTTTGCATGTTGCAAGTTCGTCCCTTTGATATCGAGATAGGTCAGCACAAAGTCATGCTCAACGTAGTGGATGCCAGAGAGAGAGGCCTTAATGCCGGTGACCGGGTCAGGGTCAGAACAAAGGGTTCCGCGACCACAGCCATTCTCGACGTCACTCTGGAGATGGTCAAGGCAGGGGAGATCGGCATCTTCACAGAGGCTCTAAAAGAGCTGAAGAATCCCACCAGCGTGGATGTTCTGCCGGCACCCAAGCCCGCCTCTCTCTGCTATATAAAGAGCATAATGGATAAGAAAAAGCTCACCGAGGACCAGATCCGGACTATCGTACGGGATATTGTGGATAATAACCTCAGCGATATTGAGCTTTCTGCTTACGTTACTGCCTCCTATATCCATAATATGGACTCTGAGGAGGTGTTTTATTTGACCAAAGCCATGATTGATACAGGTGAGCGAATTCACTTTGACACCCATCCCGTCATGGACAAGCACAGCATTGGAGGCGTTCCCGGCAACAAGGTATCTTTGCTGGTGGTGCCGATAGTCGCGGCGGCAGGCCTTCTCATTCCCAAGACCAGTTCGCGTGCCATTACCGGTGCCGGCGGTACGGCGGACCTTATGGAAATTTTGGCACCGGTCGAGTTTAGTGCCGACGAGATCAAGGAAATGACTGAGAAGGTGGGCGGGGTCATAGTCTGGGGCGGAGCTACCAACATTGCTCCAGCCGACGACAAATTGATCAAAGCTGAATACGCTCTTTCCGTCGATCCCTACAGCCAGATGCTCGCCTCCATCATGGCCAAGAAGGGAGCTGTAGGCGCAGATGCCGTTGTGGTGGACATGCCGGTAGGTCCCGGCACCAAGCTGGCCACTTCTGAGGACGGTCGCACTTTAGCCAAAGATCTCATTGATCTGGGGGGACGCCTGGGCATTCGCGTGGAGTGCGCCATGACCTTCGGTGGATCACCGGTAGGCCGAACCATCGGTCCGGCCGTGGAGGTACGCGAAGCCCTCACTGTCCTTGAGAATAAGGGCGGACCGAACAGCCTGAAGGAGAAGAGCCTCTCTTTGGCCGGCATTTTGCTGGAGATGGGCGGAATCGCTGGGCGCGGAGATGGCTACAAGGCAGCAGAGGATATTCTCACCAGCGGAAAAGCCCACAAGAAGCTTATGGAGATCATCGAGGTCCAGGGCGGCAATCCCCTGGTGAAGAGCGAAGATATCGTTATCGGTGATAACTGTGAGGATATTCTTGCTCCGGCAGGGGGCTACATCGTGGCCTTCTACAATAAACGATTGGTGGAGCTGGCTCGCATGGCTGGCGCTCCCGCTGACAAGAAGGCAGGCGTTATAATCCATCGAAAGATGGGGGAGCTGGTAAAGAAGGGAGAGCCTTTGATCACCATCTGCTCCTCTTCGGATTGGCAACTGGAGAGCGCCGTAAAGGATGCCAAGAGGCAGATGCCAATCGTGGTCGAGGGAATGCTTCTGGAGAGGTACCCCCGGATCACTGAGTTATAAAAGGGGTCAGAGGGCACAAAAAATGTTGGTCGCAATTACTTATCACGAGGATTTCGGAAAGCGGGGATTTAGCATATTAAAAGAGCGCATCCGGCCATCATTCGAGAAGCTGATGGAGTCGGGGCTGGTGGATGGCACAGATGTGCAGGTCTTCAAGGCAAGGCCCGCTCCCCGAGAGCTGGCGGCCCAGGCTCATACCGCGGCTCACATGGCCAATATGGAGAACGATCCATACCGGGAGGTGGCAATGCTTTCCGCAGGCAGCGTGATGATGGCGGCAGAGATGGTGGCCGCGGGCCAAGCCCGTAGGGCCTTCGCATATACCGGAACGGCCGGACACCATGCCTCGCGAGGCAGTTGCTGGGGCTTTTGCTACTTCAATGACGTGGCTATCACCATACTTCGTCTGCGGCAAATGGGGCTGCAGCGCTTCCTTATCGTGGATGTAGATCCTCATTTTGGCGACGGAACGCGCGACTTTTTCAAAGACGATGCCGATGTATTTCATATTAACATGCACAGCGGCACCGGAGAAGCGCATGATCCAATAAAAAACAACTACGATATCGGCCTTACTTTTGGTGGCAACAATGAGCGTTTCCTCTCAGCTCTGCAGAGCGCCCTGGAGTTAGCCAGGGATTTTGACTTTCAGATGGCTTTTGTCATCTTCGGCCATGACTCCCACCAGGACGATTATGGTGGCTTTAATCTCACCTTTGAAGCCTATCCCAGGATGGCGCAATTGATAATGGAAGCGGTGGGCGATAGGGGGCTGGTCTTTGTGCTCAGTGGCGGCTCGTGTGCGCATGTCGCAAAGCAGGTTATCCCGGATGTTATTCGTGTCTTAGCGGGAAGGTGGCCGTCTTGAGAATGGCCTCCAACTGCTATCCCTGTATTCTTGACCGGGCCAAATTCGAGTGCGATCTCGTCTTTTCCCAAGAGGAAGAGGAGAAAAAGAAGGCGGCAATGGAGGAGCTGCTCGACTACATGGCCGGCCACAAAGGCGGAGTCTCGGCATTGGTGGGAACAGAGCGGGAAAATATCATCAAGAGGCGCAGCGGATTATCTGATCCCTATCAAAGCTTTAAAGAGGAGAGCAACCGTGTGGCTATGGCTCTTCTGCCTCTGGCTGAAGAATTCTACGAAAAAGCCGATGACAAGATTGAGGCCCTAATTCGCATTGCAGCGGCCGCCAATTCCATGGAGTTTGGCGTCAAGGGTCACGATTTCGATAACAAGACCTTTGCCGGGGTTTTCTCAAAAACACTTTGCGAAAAGCTGCATGGCGATATTGGCGAGGTTAAAAGGCGTCTAGGCAGCTTTAGCAATATCTTTTATCTTACTGACAATAGCGGTGAAGTTGTATTCGATCTCTTCGTAATTGGAAAGCTTCTGGAAATGGGAAAGCAGGTGGTAGTGGGATCAAAGTCTGAGCCGGTTCTCAATGATGTTACCGTGGAAGAGATCTCAGCCATGACCGACATGGGGGTCGAGGTCATTGCTACCGGAAATGTAGTGGGAACGGCCCTGGAGCACCTGGAGCCCGAGGCTTGCGCCTTATTGTTTGATCCTGGATGGCTGATACTATCCAAAGGCATGGGCAACTTCGAGACCATCTCCGAGTTCGAAGAGCGGCTATCGGGTCGGCTTATCTACATTATGAGGGCCAAGTGCGAGCCAGTGGCCAATGTGATTGGCGTTCCAAAGGGAACTCTGGTGGCAAAATCGATATAGTGTTTTTTACCTATAGTTCATATCCACTTCTTGAGGAGTTAGCTCTTGTGGCTCCTCTAGGGCCGGCTCCATGAGGGTGATGTCAATGTCGAGGTGGAAAAGCTCTTTTATTGCACAAAGCAAGTTAGTTGCCGCTCGGATGTCCACGGGGTCGGCTCCCGAGCTGGCTCCCAGCAGGCAGAAGCCACGTAGATCATACAGAGGCGCCAGCCCTGCCAGAAGGCCGTTTAATCCGCCGATAGCACCGCTTCGTAGCAAGGTTATTTTGCACAGACCAAGTGCCGTAGCCGAATCAAGATCTGTAGCCGTGCCAAGTACCGTCTCGTTAGTTTCTCCCACATATGCCGCGAGAGTGATCACATCCGTAACTCCCTGTTCCTTTAAGGCCTGCAGGATATTTCCTGCCAGTTCGTACATGCCCACTACATCGAGGGGCTGAGCATCACCGGAGAGAATAAGCAGGTTATTTTTTTCCTTGGGACACATCAACTGGGCATGCATCAACTCCGCCAAACCTTGGGAGACCATAACCTGGGGCGGAAAGCTGTTTGAAAAAAAGGGCATTATGGTACTGCATTCCAGGGCAGTAGCCAGGTAATCGGCAGCCACTTTGCCAACGCTTCCAATTCCCGGAAGACCGCAAATGCAGATGAAACGAGACTCAAACATCGCAGTAAGGTTGGCGTGCAGCTATAACATACTTTCGCCAACCATATTTTCCGATACTTAACACTAATGCCTTCTCATTTGCCGAGAGCCTCGATCAGCCAGTTGATCTTAATGGTCTGATTAGTCTCCTGGATGGTGCGATCTGCAGGCAGAATCTGGCCGTTGATAAAGATGAATGAGTTGCCTGTTCCATTGATAGTCTCCATGCCGATGGGAGCAGCCCCGCGATCGTAGAAGACTACATAAAAGTCTCCGTTTACCGGAACTGCTGGTATTTCTATCTCACCGAATAACGGCCCGGCATCAGATAGGAAGTAATTGTTTTGAGCATCAGCAAATTTGTAGAGAAGATTGAGGTCCTTGTCCCTTAT
>JAABPZ010000266.1 GCA_011391755.1 Methanothrix sp.
AAAGCCTGACAGATTGGGCCGCTCTTTGCTGCTGCGCGTGCCTGTGCCCAGGACAAACCCTTGGGCGCCATTCATGAGAATGCGTGTTCCCATGCCTATGCTCTCCAAAAGCGGATCATTTTTTAGAGGGTTTATCTGGCCGCAGCCCGAGAATGTCGCCTCCCGGCAATGCGGCGCAAAGCTGCGGGAGTGAAAGATGGTGCCAACCGGCTGTGCTCCCGCATTGACAAAGGCCGAGTAATTCTTGAAGGCGTGACGCGATGCAAAGAGCCGGGCCTGGGGCATCTCATCCAGCCCGATTTCGGCCTGCAGGGTGCGTTCATCATTCGTCTCCACATCGACGTGGACTTTCTTTCTCTCCACCAGATCGCGAAAGAGGTGGCCTCCCCCGTAATTTTGCCGATCCTGGCTGTGGGCCGTTCCCAGGACGATCAAATCCAATACGCCCAGGTTCTCGTTGGGACAGGGCCCGACCTGTGCGGCTATGCCGTTGATCCAGACTCTCCTGGCCCGGAGAAACGATGCCGGCTTGGCCACGGGAAAGGAGAGGACGGCGTAGGTGCCGCTCATCACGGCCCTTGTGGCAGTAGTGACAACATCAACCTCGGAGAGCCGGGACGATTCGCCTGATAAAACCAGTTCGGCTACTTCCTTTGCCGTGATAACGACAGCCTCGCCCTGCATAACCTTTTTCAATATATCTGAATAAGATCCAACCATTGGATTGGCACTAATCTATTTCTAGAAACGCTTTTCGCCCGACGTCCGCCCCTATTAATACTATTGTGGGATTATCTCTGCTTATTATCCATTCTGTGAAGATAATGCCTTGTGGCTGGAAACTGCTTTATACCGATCTTTCTCTGGGGTCTGGCAAAGTCGATAACTCAGGTGATCGCATTTGAAGAAATTCATAATTATGGCCATTCTGGCGGCTGTGGTAGTGATGTCGCTGGGCTGCATCTCTGCTCCGGAGAAGAAGGAGAATGTCTCCCTCCAAGAGAATATGTCCGGCAAGATTTCTACCCTGCGCATAGGGTACCAGCCCAGTACCCATCAGATCGCAGAGATGGTCGCAACCGAAAAGGGCTGGTGGGCTGAAGATCTATTGCCTTTCGGCATAACCGAGATCAAGGAGTTTGAGTTCCCCACAGGGGTTCCGGAGATGCAGGCCATGGTTGCCGGGGAGCTGGACGTGGCTTATGTGGGAACCGCGCCGCCCATCTCTGCCATAGCAGCGGGACTGCCCGCCAAGATCGTGGCTGCCGTCAACATCAACGGCTCGGATTTGGTCCTGAGATCGGATCTGGTCTACAATGGACCAGCTTCGCTAGCTGGCCTTTCTATAGGTACATTCCCGCCCGGATCTATTCAGGACACAGTCATGAAGAAATGGCTTATGGAAAAGGGGGTGGATGTCTCACAGGTCGATATTAAAGCCATGGACCCGGGACCTGCCATGAGTGCTCTGTCTGCCGGCCAAATAGATGGTGTCTTTCTGCCCCATCCTGCGCCTTCCATAATTGTGCTGAAAGGCAAGGGCAAACATGCAGTAGCCTCAGGCGAGATGTGGCCGAACCACGCCTGCTGCTGCCTGGTGGTCACGGACAAGCTCATCAAAGAGCAGCCGGAATTGGTAGAGCAGATCATAAAGACCCATATCAAGGCGACCGACTACATCAATGCCAACCCCGAGGAGGCTGCACAGATATACGCCAAGAAGACCAAAGCGAACCTCACAGAAATACAGTATTCCGTAAAGAACTGGGATGGCAGATGGGTCAGCGATCCGCGCGTTCAGGTGCCTTCGACCGTCGAGTTTGCAAAAATCGACTACGAGATGAAGTATACTAAGAGGGAGCTGAACGAGAAAGATCTCTTTGATACCAGCCTCTATGAGAGGGTGAAAGGTGCAGAGAAAAGTCAGTAGGACCTTGAATGTCCTGAGAAATCAGGGCATTTCCGTCCTTTCTATTTTTGGATTGATAGCAATCTGGCAGACTGCTGCCTTTCTGGTCAATGACCAATTGACATTGCCCAGTTTTTTCCAGGTAATAGCCGCTTTTATGGATAACTGGTGGTCGATTCTCACCGAGGACCTGCCGGTAAGCTCTCAACATTTTGCCATCGGCATGGCGGGCGGTCTAATAATTGCTCTGCCAGTAGGAATGATCATGGGATGGTTCAGGCTTTTTGACAATATTTTGGATCCCATTGTCGAGATCTTGCGTCCCATACCGCCACTGGCCTGGATTCCATTTGCTATAATCTGGTTTGGCATAACCGACATCGCCGCCGGTTTTATTATCTTCATCGGGGCTGTCTTTCCCATCTTGATCAACACCTATTTGGGTTTTAAGAGCCTGCCCCGCGTATATGTCGAATCCGCAAAAGTTTTGGGTGCAACAAAGGATCTCGATCTGATAAGATATATCGCTCTGCCTTACGCTTTGCCCTCCATCGCTGCCGGCATAAGGATTGCCATGGGAATTGCCTGGATGTGCCTGGTGGCCGCCGAGATGTTTGGGGTGAGCAAGAATGGTCTCGGATTCAAGATATGGGACTCTTACGGCCATTACCGCATGGATGAGGTATTCATGTACATGATTGTGCTGGGTCTGCTGGGCCTGGCCATCGATCGCACCTTCCGCTATGTAGTAGAGGATCGGATGCTAAAGTGGCGCGTGGGACTCACGCAATAAGTGCAAAGCCTTAATAAGATATTGGAAATCATTGAGACTTCAGAGATTGGTAATACTATAATTCAGAGGATTGGTCATGAAGAGAAATATCAAGGTTGAACGCCT
>JAABPZ010000267.1 GCA_011391755.1 Methanothrix sp.
AGAGTTGAACCGTGACTATCTGCCACTCTCTTGCGCCACTACCCAGGGCCTGGAAGAGCTAAAGGAACTTATTTACGATCGGCTGGGCTTCATTCGTGTCTATCTCAAGCCGAAAGGGGGCAAAGCAGACCTGGAAGAGCCGTTGGTACTCCTGGACGGAAGCAGCGTCAGATCGGTTTGCGAGCATCTTCATCGCGACTTTGTGAACCTCTTCCGCTATGCGCTGGTCTGGGGCAAGAGCGCCAAGTTCCCCGGTCAATCGGTGGGTCTGGATCATGAGCTCAAAGATAGTGATATACTCTCCATAATTACCAAGAGAAGGTAGGAAAGCAAGAATAAATAATATTTCGTTTTAACCGGTAAGTATATAACCTGAGCAGTTCTTTAAGTGATGCTGGATTCATCGATTCAAAGAGATTTGTTGAGATGTTTCCGGGAACAGTTTCGATTCCTTAAATCGATTCAAAAGGCAAGTGAATATAAATGTTTGAGAGAAAATATGAAAACAGCGGTAGCAGCGGCAGAAGTGGCTACAATAGCGGTCCTAGAGAAATGACAGATGTTACTTGTTCAGAATGCGGCAAGCAGACGCAAGTCCCCTTCAAGCCGGATGGGTCCAGACCGGTATACTGCAGCGAATGCTACCAGAAGCATAGACCTGCCCGATCACCCGGTAGATACTAAACCTTCAATATTTCTTAATGATCTATTTATAAGAGGGCCCTGGTTTCGTATATAATGCCCTCGCAATTTTTGCTATGATGGACGGAATAATGAATGTTGATTAGAATAAATTAGAAATTGGGCATGGGGTAGAGTCGAAATGAAACAACCTGAGAGGCAAGACATAGCGAAATTTGACGGCATAATCTCCGAGCTAGGAAGAAGAGGGATAGTTGTGCTGATGCATCGTCCCACCCGTTGGGGTTATGTCGTGGACGCGGTCATTCCTTCAATCAAGATAGTCATTCTAAAGATGCCGGATCTGACTAAACAGGTCAAAGTAGCCATGAGCCAGTTTCGGGATCTGATTAACCGGCTGGAGAGCGATGGGTATCAAGTCATGGTCATTCCCAAGAACAGCATGGATGAGGCACAGGTCAAAGCTTTCTGCGATAGGATCGCTGCTGAGCCAGCTCTAGCTGCAGCCTGATTTTTTTTATGATGCATTCTCAATTTGGGAGCTACTTAGAGGTTAGGGGCGGGTTTGGCCGCCTCCTTATGTAGTTCCATCAACTCTTGGTAGATCATGAGGAGTTGATTCTGCGAAAGACAGGATGATGCCTTGCCGCTGTAAATCCAGAAAAGCCCTGTTTTTGGAAGGAGAACTTCTCGCCTAACTTTGATTCAAGTGTCCCCTGCAAAATTGAGACCTGATAAAAGACGAGAACGCTTGGCAAAGGAGGCTGGTAGTCGAGAGCAGTAGCCGCGCTCTTTTGCACATCTACCGCCAGATCCAGGGTGTAGTCTCCGTTATCTGCCTCTACATTATAGGCAGCAGGAAAGATTCCAGTCATCATATTGCCAAATGCATTTGAATAATTTAGTTTGATCTGCTTATCTGAGAAGACGATGCTCTTGCCGTCTTTCTCTATTCCCAGAAATGCCACTCTTTGCTCGCCCAAGATCTCAGCAAATGCCAGGCTGAATCCATCAAGGGGAACTGAAACCGAGGCCCTGATTATTTGGGGATCGCTTAGGACAAAGCGGCCCCAGGCATGCTCGTGATAGCCTGTACCCCGCAGGCTTTTTGTGCTGTTGCCGATGGTAAGAGTGCCGTTTACCTGAGCAGAGGGCATGTAAACCAGCCATTTAATCCAATCACCCTTGAGGTGTCCGATATGCACCTGGACCGGGATGGCAAACCAGGGGCGAGCCGTGGGCCGATAAACCAGATCCCAGCGGATAGGGTCACCTGTGGCACTGTCCAGGGCCTCACCCCAGACCTGCAGGTTCGGCTCTTCCTCTGTGGAAAAGCCGCTCTTGTCAATGTCAAACATGGGAGAGTTTCTGTCTCCTCCATATCCACGGCTTTGGTGCTGGCCCATGATATTAGGCAGGCCATCCTGCATGACCACAGCCTGCACCTGAATCTTTCGGGTAGAAGAGATATTATCCGGGTCGCTGAGGAGATAGACCACCTGGAACGAAGTGTCATTATCTTCTACATCGAAGTACCACCACTCATTATAAAGCTGGTCATCCACGCCATTGGCCATGTAGTGATAGGCATCGTCCTTGGGAGAGGCATCGATCGCACAACCCATGCCCGACAAAAAGAGCGCGACTATTGCTATCAGTAATGCATTATGCCTGTCGCAGATAAGTTGCATAAGTCTCCTCTGGATCATCAAATCATAATTGATTATCATCCCAAATATAGCTATCCTCAAAGGCTAAACTGAAATAATAGTATCGGCATAAATAGTATCGGCATAA
>JAABPZ010000268.1 GCA_011391755.1 Methanothrix sp.
GGCATAAACAGAAAAATGCATCGGGGCAAGAGGAAGAGATGAATGGACAAGAAATCGGTTTTAAGAGCGTTTTTTCGGTTTGTCAATCGGTTTATTGTAGTTCCGGCATTTCAGAGAGGCTGGGGGCGAATCATATCCAATTCCCTCACAGGAGATATTATGGTGCTGGGGATAGCGGGCAGAAAGACAGGAAAGATTCGCTATAATCCGGTGAGCTATGCCAGGATCGGGCAGAATATCTACTGCTACCAGGGAAAAGAGACGAAAGGACAGTGGTACCTGAACCTTTTGGCCAATCCAGAGGTTGAGGTGCTCCTGCCTGACAGCCGCTTTTCCGGGCTTGGGGAGGAGG
>JAABPZ010000269.1 GCA_011391755.1 Methanothrix sp.
ATCTGGAGCCTGCATGAATTATTGACATATCCATATTACATAATTAAAACCTATTAAAGATTCACGACCGACCTCTGCGTCTCTGCGGTTAATATTCGTAGCTGAATAATCAACCCCTGGGGGTTACCGAATAAAACCGCAGAGTCGCAGAGCGCGAGGGAGGACGAACGAAAGGTGACGATTATTCTATTACCACCTCGAAACAACGAGGAACCTAAATATCATCCCGGCCAGGGAAAAACTGTGAGAAACCAGGCGGATTTTACCAAGAATGTCCTGCCCTATCTGGCCCAACTGGAGGAGGATGAGGCAGGCCCCGATGCCGCGGAGATATCGCGAAGATACGGCATCTCTCTGGAGCGCATCGTTATGCTCAGCCGAAATGAGAATCCTTACGGCGCGAGCCACCGCGTCCGCGCGGCTTTAACCGATGTACCTGTGCACAGGTACCCTGATTCCCGGTCCTTTTTAACGGCCCTCACCAGCTATACGGGCTATCCAGAAGAGTGTCTGGTGGCGGGAGCGGGCATGGATGAGATCATTACTACTATCTGCCGCATCTTCCTAGGGGCAGGGGACAAGGCCCTCATTCCCGTGCCCACCTACAATTTCTATGGCCTGGCGGTAGAGCTTTGCGGGGCTGTGCCCCACTATCAGCCCAGGCTTGCCGGCTTTGCTGTAGACCGGAAAATCCCGGACGGAATCAAGATGGCATTTCTCTGCTCGCCCAACAACCCCACGGGAAATGCCCTCTCAGAAGAAAACGTGCGGGCCGTGGTGGAAGGCACCGAATCAATCGTCTTTTTGGACGAGGCCTATGCCGAGTTTGCCGGAAAGAGCCTGCTAAAGCTGGTGAGTGAGTACGATAACCTGGTAGTGGGCCGCACCCTTTCCAAAGCCTTCGGCCTGGCCGGGCTGCGCCTGGGCTATGCCGTAGCGCCGCCCTGGATCGCCCGGCAGTACCGGCGTGTTGCACCACTGTTTAGCATAAGCTGTCTCTCTCTGGCGGCGGGCGTGGCCGCGCTGCAGGACCTGGGCTGGATGAGGGAGTGTGTGGGCAAAATAGTCGCGGAGCGAGAGAGAATGCGCGAGAGTCTGGCCTCTGCTCATCCCTCGGAGGGTAATTTCCTCTATATCCATACCGAGGAGAAAGCAAAGGTGGTAGTGGAGCGGCTGCTCTGCCGGGGGATTGTAGTGCGGGATTGCAGCTCCTTTCCCGGTTCCGGGGAGAACTGCTTGCGGGTCACTGTGGGCAGGCCGGAGGAAAATGAGCGCTTTTTGGAGGATTTCAAGAAGGCTATCACGACATCATGAAAGCGTTGATGAATAAGAAGGAGGGAGGCAAAAGTCAATTGGATGCAGGAGGGAAAAATAGCCATCGACTTTCGCCAGTATACTATACGTCAATTGCCGAGATAAAAGGCTTTCGGTTCAGGCTGAATAGATCAGTTCCACACCAAAGAAAATTAGCAATGGAAAGATCTATAGCTACCCGCTGCGATATCTCGCATTGAATGGCTCTGCTGGAGATCAAGGGCGTATCCATGCAATTTTTCGCGGACGGAAAAGAGATGGTAGCCCTTCAGGATATCAACCTGGAGATAGAGGAGAATGAGTTCGTCTGCTTCATCGGCCCCTCCGGCTGCGGCAAGACCACGTTGCTACGCATAGTGGCGGGCCTTGAGGAGGCGACGAGGGGCACAGTAACTCTTGATGGCGAACCCATAATCGGCCCCGGCCCGGAGAGAGGCATGGTCTTCCAGGAGTACTCGTTATTTCCCTGGCGAACGGTCATCGATAACATCGTCTTCGGCCTGGAATTGAGGGGCGTACCCTCTCTGGAGCGCTTGGCCCAGGGCCGCCAGTATCTTAGAATGGTGGGACTGGAGCGTTTTGAGACGCGCTATCCGCATGAGCTGTCCGGGGGCATGAAACAGCGGGTGGCCATCGCTCGGGCTCTGGTCAATCATCCCAAGGCTCTGCTCATGGATGAGCCCTTTGGAGCCCTGGACGCTCAGACGCGCAACATCATGCAGTCTGAACTTCTGCGCATCTGGCATGAGGAGAGAAAGACGGTGGTCTTTGTCACCCATAGCGTTGACGAGGCCATATACCTCGCGGATCGCATTGTGATCATGTCCGCCCGGCCGGGGAGAATCAAGGATATCATAAAGATCCCACTTCCTCGCCCCCGCAACCGAACCAGCTCTGAGGTCAATCTCATAAGGGATCGCATACTCTGCGACCTCTCCTCTGAGATCGCGACCTGTTAAAGGATATGATTTTATATCGCTATAGACCACTTATATCTTAGCCTGTTTTCGCTGGTGAGAGGGCAATGGTCGGATCTAGGTGGATGGAACTGCCGCGCATTGTAGCGGTAGGTAGTGGCGTGACACTGGAGCTATCCGAGATCTGCCGCCAGCTGCAGCTGCAAGGGCGTGCTCTTATCATCACCGGCCCGCGTACCTTGGATGTGATGGGAAAGGCCATCTTTAAGCTCTTAGAGGACGGCGGATACGAGCCAGAGACCCTCATTTGCAGCGCCTCCAAGTTGGAAGAGGTAGGTCGCGCAGAGCGTTTGGCGCGGGAGATGGGGGCAGGTTTTCTTATCGGGGCCGGCGGCGGCAGATCGATAGACATTGCCAAGCTCGCATCACTTGGAGTGAATGTACCCTTTCTGTCTGTGCCCACGGCCGCTTCGCATGACGGCATCTGCTCCTCTCAGGCCTCTTTGACGGTCAACGGGGAGACCACTTCCATCAAAGCGCATTCCCCGC
>JAABPZ010000270.1 GCA_011391755.1 Methanothrix sp.
AACCGCTGCGTCTCATCATAATTCTGACCTTTCTGGGGATCGCTGATCACAATGAAGCTGAATGGGCCGCTTTCAGGCATTGTTCTAAATGTGCGATTGTCGAATGATTTGTCTGTGCCCGATGGCCTCACACGGTAGGTATAGGATGTATTTGGCTCAAGGCCGCTGACCCAGACATGCTGGTATGTTGCTTCCTTTAGTGTTGATATCGTCTTCTCATATTTATTATTCTTATCGAAATGGCCTGCTCTAGCATAGTCTATTGATCCTGTGCCATTGGTCTCTCCGCGCCAGTTGATCGTCGCAGAATTCGTTGTGGTTTTTGTAACCCACGGGGGCCAATAGTCATCCAGGGATTGTGAAATGACTGGAGGAATGCAGAGACTGAGAAGTGCCAGCACCTGCAAGAATCTGAGGAGCCTTTCGGTCATAGCGTCATATTATCGATTGCAATTCTAAAAGGGTTTCGACGAGCTGCCAGGCATCAAGCAGATGGATATGAGTTGATGGGAACGCAAAAATAATTGGCTGGCCACAAGGATTCTTGGCGGAGATTCAGCATGCCTGTGGCCGGGCCCAATATGTGAGGTTAATATTAGCTGAGGGGGAAAATCATGCAGCACAGACTCTGTTGGCCGCCTTCTCCTGGCGGATCATGTAGTAGAGCACGAAGAGAACGCAGATGTTGCCCGCCAATCCCAGGATGGCGAGAAACTGAGCCCTGTAAAAGAGGAATACCTGCACCAGAAAGATCTGCACCAGGACGGCATCCTTGAAGAGCAGGTAGGACTGCAACCGATTGCTTCTTATCCTTATGGCAGCGGCGATCACCAGGGCTGCCGCCAGCGTGGCTGAAAGAAGTCCGGCCAGATCGAAGAACGATAGTGTGGGAAAGATAGTATGCAGATCCACCATCCATTCCAGCTTAACATAGAGCAAAAAGAAGTCCAGACCCAGGGCGAGCAGAGCTTGCAGTATGAAGAAGGCAATCACCGCATTTACGAACCAGGATTTTAGCACCAGCTTCTGGTAGATCATTCTGCCCCGATACTTGGCAGCCGTGTAGATATCGGGCCTTGGAACTG
>JAABPZ010000271.1 GCA_011391755.1 Methanothrix sp.
CTCTGTGGCGTAAAGCAACTGTTGAAGGGCTCTTGTCACCGGATCGGAAGGGGAGCATTCTTTGAGCAGATCCAGCGCCCGTCTTCTCTCCCGATGATCCAGGTCTTCCAGGACCACCTCTTTGGCGATCTCCAGAACATTGATCAGCTTCTCCTGCTCGCTGAGCATGGGCTTCTTTACAAAGTTCTCAATGACCAGGTAGATTAGAATAAATATAACATAAATCAGGGAAACGGCGGGCCGGTAGAAGTAGTCGTTGTCGCCGGTGATGAACTTGCCCAGCTCGTCTATGAACGCCCCAAATCCAAAGCCCCCCAGGGCGGCCACCAGATAATAAGCTGATTTGTTGATGTAAGCAAGAGCAATGACCAGAGCGATCATCATGAGCACCCCACCTAAAAGGACGTGGGCGATGTGCAAATTGCCCTCGCGCAGGGAGGGATAACCGGTAACGGCTAAAAAGAAGCGGATGCCTAAAACGGAAAAGACGGATGTGACAAAGAAAAGCTCCAGCAGGCTCGTTGCTTCCAGGTTACGCATCAAGTGGCGGTTGAATAGCTTCATCTGAGATCTCCCTATCCCGTCCTGGTTACAGATGCGGTATTGCTATCTGCGGACCGGATCTGTCGAACAGTTATGACATGGAGATTATAAAAAAATATGTTCTAAGCTTCCTCAACCGGATAGTAGTACTCGCCCTGCTCCTTTTGCGTTCTGTCCAGCCTTGACTCTGGCTTATTGACCCGCGGCCGGCGCGTCTCCTCATCGCGCCGGAAGGTGATGTTGATGGCTTTGAGAAAGGCGTTCATGCCCTCACGCATCTCCAAAGGCGTATGAGCAATGCCCAAAAGCCCAGGCGTTCCCTCAAAGACCATGAGCCGTTCCGCGAGCAGATCGATGAGATAGATATCATGGTCCACGACCAGCACCGTCTTCTCCGAGGACTCGGCAAAGCGCCTCATGACCTTGGCGGCCAGCATCCTCTGCTCCACATCCAAATGCGCCGACGGCTCATCCAGCAGATAGAGGTCCGCTTCGCGGCTGAGGCAGGCGGTAATGGCCACGCGCTGTAGCTCGCCACCGGAGAGCTCCGTCAGGGCCTGATCCATAAGCGGCTCCAGGCCCATGGGCTTTAAAATCTCCGTCTGATAGAAGCTGGTGTCAAAGTCATGAGTCACGCTGCGCAAAAGCCCCTGCACAGTTACGTCGGAATCGGCTTTCAGGTACTGGGGCTTGTAGGAGACTTTAAGCTTGCAATCGAAGCTTCCTGATGTCGGCTTTTCCACTCCCGCCAGGACCTTGATGTAGGTACTTTTGCCGATGCCATTCGGACCCAGGATGCCTACCACTTCGCCGCGACGTATTATGCCGGGCTCTGCCACCAATCGGAAGGATGAGTACTGCACTTCAAAGGCCCCGTAGGCGATGAGCGTGGGGATCTCCTTGTCGATCCTAGGAGCATGCACATCAAAACGGATGGATGTATCCCGGAAGCGCACATTCTCCTCAGGAAGGTTGCCGCGCAGGTATTGGTTGATGCCTACCCTAACTCCTTTGGTGCGGGTTATGACGCCATAGGCCCCAGGCACGCCGTAAATGAGATGAACGTTTTCTGCCAGAAGGTCAAGGAGAGCGAGGTCATGTTCCACCACCATGACCGCCTTATCCTTGGCCAGGCTCT
>JAABPZ010000272.1 GCA_011391755.1 Methanothrix sp.
CAGAGGGACATCATCCTGCACAGCGAGGATTTCTTCTCCTACGGCTATCGCGAAGGCAAACCCGATGAAAAGAAGATCCTGGAACTGGTGTCCAACGTAAAGCAGCTCGGGCCCAAGACCATTGATGTCTCCCACCTGAGCCTGGCCTCAGTTCATCAAAACCAGAAACTCCTGCGCGCCGTCTCGCGAATAGTAGGCGTGGGCAGGGATCAGAATCACATGTCGGCCTGGATCGGCATCGAGACGGGAAGCTGCCGCATCCTAAAGATGCATATGCCGAATAAAGCGCGGCCCGCAAAGATCGACAATTGGCCCGAAATTGTAAGGGATTGTTACCGTCTCTTCGCGGAGGAGTCCTGGCTGCCTGTGGCCAGCCTGGTCCTGGGTCTGCCGGAAGAGACGGCAGAAGATGTCATAAAGACCACAGAGTTGGTGGAGTCCCTCATGGATTACACCGGGCTCATGTTGCCCCTCTTTTTTACCACCATCGCCGATACCAAGCTGGGTGGAAGAAAAGGCTTTTCCAGAGAGGATGCCCTGCCCGAGCACTGGCAACTGGTGGGATTGTGCCTGGAGTATAACCTGCGCCACCTCAAGAAATTGCACAGCCTCTACCGAGAAAGGATGACGGCAGGACCGATCGTTCACGCCGCCCTGAAGGGCATAAACCTGATGGCGGACCATTTGCTCAGCAAGTATATGAAAAGGATGAAAAGAGGCGAGCCGCCTAACTGATTTTTTCAATAATTTTCCAGAACAGACCTCACAACACTCTTATGATCCCCTTTGAGGGAATAGACGTTATGGTCCCCGGAAACGTCAATGCTCAGGATGCCCAGGCGAGTGTTCATGAGCCCCACCATGGCCGAAACTCCCCGATAGCTGACGTCAAAACCCTCCTTCGCGAGGTAGGTAAAGACGTCCTCAGTGGTATAAGCTCCATCGCTCAAAAACAGCTTTAAGACAGCCTTGCGAATTCCTATTCCGTCCCTTTTAAGATAATTTCTGAGCCTCTCCTGGATTCGATCTTCAGCGCTTTCCATCCGGCAAAATCACCGCCCTCAAGCAATGAATTTAAGGATTATAAAGGTATTCTCTCTACGACCAGTCCATCCTCAAAGGGATACTTCTCAATTATACTGAGAATACATAAGACGCCTTTTAGCTCTTTGGTAATGTCCTCCAGGATGGGGGCGGCGATATCTATCCTCCCCTCCCGGCAGGAGTACATATCTTCGGGAACCGCCAGATCAACAAGAATCTGCAAAGCTGCCTGCAAATCACCCTCGATTATGCCGTGAATTATGGTGCCCACCTCGCTCACATAATCAAAGGGCCGCGCCGTTCGACTCGCCCGGCGGAGGAGTCGCTCTTTGAGCTGCACCGCATCCTTGAAGCGAGAAGGGCAAAAGTGCGCTTTTATGTCATCTTGCAGGAAATGCTCTCTGGCAACCTCTTTGCTTCCGATGGCGGCAGAGCCCAGATCCTCGGGCAAATAGCCGGCTGCAGCCAGGCCGGCATAGTTGGTCTCAGAGAACTCCAGCTCGTTTACGTTCAAAAAAGCACCCGCATCCCTTACCGCCTCGATGATGGCCGGCGCAGGCCGAAGGGAGGGTATCTCTACGCCGGCTATCAGTCCCAGAGCGATAGCCTGTCGCAGGGTGTCCTTGAGCCCGACTGGATTATGCCATTCGTAGACAGGTGGATGAAAGCGGATCTCGTCCAGGCCGGCCTGCTTTAGCCTTTCTAAGACGGCGCGACCAGGAAGAAGGCCGGTATAAAGGTGGATGTGGTGCTGCTGCCCGCGCGCGTTCTTCAAAGCCCGGATGCATTCCAGGACATAGTCCAATTTCAAAAGCGGCTCACCGCCCGTGATTCCTGTGCCCAGAGCATCGATGGCAGAGGCTTCTCGCAGGATGTCAGCTATTTCCTGCACCGGCATTTCATCGGCAAAGACCAGATCGCGGCCCCGCCGCTCCTCGGAGAGCGGGCAGTAGAAACAGCTGCGCAAACAATTGCCGGTGACGAAGAGCACCAGGCCCGCCCCCTGACGGCAGATACGGCAGCCAGGCGAGAGGAAATTGTAAATCGATCCCACTGAATCTTCTTGCCACTTTATCATTGCAGTAGAGAGGAGCGATGTTGGCTTAATTAGATTTGTATCCAAACGGTTATCAGAGTGAAGAGGCCATATTCGGTCAATAAAAGGGATGGTTATTTGTGAGAGAATATCTTCTCGGAAACGCAGCAATTGCCAGAGGCCTCCTAGAGGCAGGAGTGGGGCTTGTCGCCGGCTATCCCGGCACACCCTCATCGGAAATCATAGAAACGCTGGTCGAACTCAAGAGTGAGAGGCCGCAGCATGTGGAATGGTCCGTGAACGAGAAAGTTGCTCTGGAGGTGGCAGCCGGAGCCTCCTGGACCGGCAGTCGCGCCGCGGCCACCATGAAGCACGTGGGTTTGAATGTGGCCGCAGATCCCTTCATGACCCTGGCCTATCTGGGTGTGGGCGCGGGACTGGTGGTGATCTGTGCCGATGACCCCTATTGCCATTCCTCGCAAAATGAACAGGACTCGCGCCGTTATGCCCAGTTTGCCGGCATACCCTGCCTGGACCCCGCGAATCCCGGGGAGGCAAAGGAGATGACCGTTTTTGCCTTTGAGCTCTCCGAAAAATTCAATATCCCGGTCATGCTCAGGCCCACTACGCGCGTCTCTCACGCCCGAGAGGACGTAGAGATAGGCCAGGCCGCGACCCCAGGCGAG
>JAABPZ010000273.1 GCA_011391755.1 Methanothrix sp.
TTCTCCTGCAACTGCCGCTGCCCAGAGGCCAGAGCCCGCAGAGGGCCATGATGAGCATAATGCCTGAGAAGGATGTGGACGGATTTCATCCCGTGAACATGGGCGCCCTTCTTCTGGGTGCGGAGCGCCTCGTGCCCTGCACACCGAGGGGCATCATCTATGCCCTGGAGCGACTGGGCAAGAAGCTGGAAGGAGCGGAGGCGGTGATTGTGGGCCACAGCAACGTAGTAGGAAAGCCTCTGGCTGCCATGCTCCTGAGCCGCAATGCAACTGTGCAGGTCTGCCACGTCTTTACCAAAGATCTGGCCGAGCACACCAAAGATGCTGAGATATTGGTAGTAGCAGCCGGGGTTCCGGCCCTGATCAAGAAAGAGATGGTCCGGCCAGGGGCCATTGTCTTTGATGTGGGCATCAACCGGGTAGGAGATAAGACGGTGGGCGATGTGGACTACGATGCCGTAAAGGATATTGCTTCGGCCATAACCCCTGTTCCGGGCGGGGTAGGACCGCTCACGGTGGCCATGCTGCTCTCCCAGACGGTTTTGGCGACGGAGAGCCAGGCCGAGTAAGCATAAAATGCAGCAAAAATAAACCACAAAGATCACAAAGCTCACAAAGGACGCACAAAGCGACCAACCGACATGACATCCGCAACTAAAATGAAGAGGAATTAATATGTCTCTGGTAATCGCACTGGCAGCCAGCCGGGAGGCAGTAATTGGAGCCGACCGGCGGGCCATCGCTTTTTTGGGTTCTTGCAAAAAGTTGGAAGAGGAGCTTTACTTCGGGCAGATTAAAAATGATCAGGATCTGGCAGACAGAGCCAGAGAGCTAGGCGCCACTTTGCAGATCTCTGACGGCAGGGAGAAGATCTGGAGGAGAGGGGATTTGCTGGTGGGGGAGGTCACCGAAATATCGGCCCGTCTCTCCCGGCGCAGAAGAATTTACCTCACACCCGGAGCCAGTTTGCAGGTGGACATCACAAGTGGTGAAGATGCCGGCGCCGCAGAGGGTGCCGGAGGGAAAAACGCAGGCGGCGGCGAGGCGAGGATCAGAGCTTGGGACGGCCTGGGTTGCACCGTATTTGGCAATCGCATCACCCAGAAGCTGGCCTACGAAGAGGTGGGCCAGGCAGAGGGAAGGGTGAACGAGGCTCTCATTAGAAGCATCCTGGTCAAGGCCGGGGAGAGTACGGCATCGGTAAGCCGGGAGAACACCGTTCTGCGCAGCGACGTTAAGCAGTCCGATCCCAAAACAGCCCTTCTAAAAGCTCTGGAGGAGGATTGCAAAGAGAGCGGCTGGAGGCTATGCGCTCTGCCGTGATCCTGGCCGGCGGAAACGGCCGCCGCTTGGGAGCGGAAAAGTCGCTCCTGGAGTTTGAGGGAAAGCCGCTCATCTGCTGGACTGCGGAAAAACTCTCCTGGACAGCTGATGAAATAGTAGTAGTGGCCCGGGATGAGGCTCATGCCGTGCGCCTGGAAGGGATTATCTCGGATTTTAACCCTGCGGAGCCGAAAGTCACCTTCACCTGGGATCGCGTGGCGGGATTCGGACCGGTGGCGGGCCTCTCTGCCGGGATGAAGGAAGCCAGCGGCAGTTTGGCCTTCGCCACCGGATGCGACCTGCCTTTTTTGAACCTTCAGGTAATCGATAGGCTCTTCGAGCTGGCCGGCGAAGAGGACTATGACGCGGCGGTTCCCGTGCAGAGAAATGGTTTTTTCGAGCCGCTTCACTGTGTTTACCATCGCAGCCAAATGCTGGCAGCCTGCGAGAGGGCTATGGAAAAGGCGGAGCGCAGAATTCATGCACCACTACAAGAGTTACGCGTCAGACGTGTCTGTGTAGATCTGCTGCGCCCCCTGGATCCCGATCTTCTCACCTTCTTTAATCTGAATACCAGAGAAGATCTGGAAAAGGCCAGAGCGCTCTGGCCGGATCGCGGGCCCGGGTAGGTAGAGCCGGGATGAGACCAATTTCTAAACGTATTGCTTGAGCACCTGATAGATAATGTAGACTACTACTACAAAGAGCACTATTCTCATCAGCCACCAGAAGGTCCCCCAGAGAACCAGGGCCACCAGGATGGCCAGTAGTATGAGGACGAGATTCTTCTCGCGGCTTAAGCCAGGGCGTGGCAGGCTAAAGTTACCCCTATGCATGGCAGCCCATCAACAACGGTAGTATTAATTGTTTTCCTATGAACATGAACCACAAGCATTATACATCCCCATTCCTCTGTGAGGGTGGTGAATGTGCATTGGATAAGCTTGAGCTGGTGATGAGGAACACTGAAGAGATAGTGACGGTAGACGAACTCAAGGGCCTTTTGGAGCAGAGCCGCAGGCCGCGCGCTTACGTGGGCTACGAGACAAGCGGCAAGGTGCATCTGGGCCACATGCTCACGGCCAACAAGCTCCTGGACCTGCAGAAGGCGGGCTTTGACGTCGTGGTTCTTTTGGCCGATCTGCATGCCTTCCTCAACGAGAAGGGCACCCTGGAAGAGGTGCGAAAGATCGCCGACTACAACCGGGACTGCTTCATGGCCCTGGGCCTGGACCCGGAGAGGACGGAGTTTGTTTACGGCACAGACTATCAGCTCAAGCCGGAATACATGCTCAAGATCCTGCAGATGGCCAGAAACACAACGCTCAACAGAGCGAAGCGAAGCATGGACGAGGTCAGCAGAAATGCGGAAAACCCCATGGTCTCGCAGATGATCTACCCGCTGATGCAGGCCATCGACATCGCCGATCTGAAGATC
>JAABPZ010000274.1 GCA_011391755.1 Methanothrix sp.
ATAACGAACCCACTCCCAGAGCTTCTGTTTCTTTTCATCCACCTGGGCCAGACCTTCCGCCTTCAGGCACATATGTATGCGATTATGTGATATGCAGATCAATAATTGCTTCCGGATCACCATCTCCAGCTTCCGCGCTCCAAATCGATATCTTGCGTGGGCCGCTCTGATGACCTCCACCTCTTTCTCGATGTGGGGTTTGCGGGAGCGACCAATTTTTTCGCTCAAGACAGGCTCTTGCCCGGTATCCATGTACTCTTTATGATCTGCTGAATATCCTCCTTTGTGCGACCTTTACGTGACTTCCTCTTTGGCCTGAAGGCCATAGCTTCCTACTTCACTGACCGGCTATTGCCGTATCTCGATAGGCTCTTCCCCCCAGTCCGAGGGTGAGAATGTTCCGACTGACATTGATGTCCCGATCCATCTCTAGCCAGTGCAGCCCTTCGATAATTCTCGTCAAGCTAATCCACCTTTGCACTGTAGAAGATTATCCCCAGCGCTCTAGGGTCCTGGTTGATTCCCCAGTCCATGGGCGTGAAGGTTCTGTCCACGACCAGCCTGATCTTGTGTAAGCCGGGCCGGAGTTTGCCGGGGAGGTCGAAGGAGAATGTTCTTCTGTCGGGATCGCGCTGGCTGAAGGCAGCCACCTTGCGGCAGTCTAGGTAGATGTCAACTTGCACGGGCTTGCTGGCCAGGTCAGGATGGGGAGCTGCCGCCTGCATTGTTATGCGCGAGCAGCCTTCGCGAGCTTTTAGGTAAAATACCGCCTCCTTCCCAGTCCAGCGGAAGCTTCCCTCTTCGGGGGCATAAAATCCGCCTCCTAAGGCCTCATCGCCGCAGCGGCCCATGTTCAGATCTGCTGGGATGTCGATGGCGTCCAGATAAGGCATCTCCGGGAAGGTAACTGGGGGGTGGTCGCCCTTAAAGGCTAGGGCCCAGACCTGGTCGGCCAGTAGCCGTCTTAAAGTCTTCTGCACTGGCCAAGGCCACCTGTCCTTCAGGAACTCCACCTCGCCCCAGACAATTGGATCTAGGCCGCTCTGCTTTAGCAGGGATGTGATGCTCTTTTGGGAGTGGTAGCGGATGTGCAGGTGCTCGTACTCGGGGGTGGTGAGCCGGGACTGGAGGTCAAGGGCGCCTAAGGTTAGCTTGCGAATAAGTCCAGATATCCTCATGGCCTCTAGAGCGGGGGCGGTGTGGAGCACCAGCCGCCCTCCAGGGAGCAGAAGGCGGGAAGACTCCCGAAGAAGGCAGCTTAAAGTCTTGTCGTCAATGTGCTCTGCCACATCGGCCATGATTATGGAGTTAAAGGACGAATCGCGAAAGGGCAGTGATCTTCCGTCGAACTCGAATAACGCCAGTCTCACCCCAACCTCCCTAGCTCGCTGGGCGCTCAGCTTCAGGGCCGCCTTGGAAATATCCACTCCGTAGACCTGAGACCCCAAGACTGCGCAGCGGACGGCTATAGCACCAGGTCCACAGCCTAGATCTAGGATGCGAATGCCTAAGTCAGCGCGGGCCAGAAGGGCCAGCCGAGAGATGCGATAATCAGTGTTATCATAAAATGCAGAGCGGTAATACTGCTCGCCGTAGCCCTTAGCCTCTGGGGCCTCAGATGCCTCTGTCTCGTAAAAGCCGCCTTGCATACAAAATGAGTATCCGCAGGAGCAGGAGAGCCTTTCGCCTCTACAGTCGAGATCGAGCTGGCATCTGGGGCACTGGACCGGATCGGCAGAAGGCATGTGGTTCAGGGTGGCAGCCGAATAGATAAAAAGATTGTGAAGGGCCAGATGAGGGCTGCATTAGGTAAGAGTGCTGATCGAGGAGAAATCGCGGAGGGATAGGGACAATGACATTTATCTCTCAGGATTGCGAAGGGCGGAGTGGAAAGATCCCATCCTAAAAGATGGGGAATCCTTGACCCTTACTTCAGCCAGCTTGAAAAACTTGAATTGCAGCATTCCAGCATGGAATCCGCAACCATGGTATGGTTGTAGAACAGTTGGCTCCTGAGATCTCTCTGCAAGGCAATCTGTCCGATGTAGGACTGCATAATTTCAGTACCATTTGTGATAGCATGTAGGTTTGACGAGCCCACAAATTTCGTGTCAATATTATAAATCGTATAATTATTAAGCAGTTCTTTAGATACGTCGTCCTCGTCTACATTCACCTTCAGGGACTGGCTGCTATAAAAGCTGGTCCTAGATATGGCGCCAGTTTTGGTCACATCTTGAATGGAATCTTTATGATTCTTAAATTTAGCTAGATCACTATAGGACCGACCAAAAAAACTCATCGATTCCTGTATGTCTATTTTCGCCAGAGCATAATCTAGTGTACCTGAGTCTGTATTAACATTTTGGCTATCTGTGGAAAAACTCAGCTCGCGGGATTGAGTGAGATTTCCAAATTTTGCGCTCATAAGCTGATAAGCCTTATTGTCATATGCTTGGCCTTCCAAGCAGTCCCTCATAGCAAAACGCCCAGTACCCACTACCTCAGACGTCATGGTAAAACCTATTTTACTAGAACCAGTTGAACCACCATTCTTATCCGCAGATGTATTTTCAGAAGTATCGTCGTCCCGCGTGCGGTCACCAATGGGTACCGTTGGCACGACATAATTTGAGGGATTGCCCATGCCGAAGGACCCATGGGGGTAATTGAATACGGGTTGGCCTGATGCAGTACCTATTGAGTTCGCTCCCGTTACGGATGTGCTCT
>JAABPZ010000275.1 GCA_011391755.1 Methanothrix sp.
CAAGGCGTATCCCAGCAGCCTGGCCAGCCGGATGGCATCCCAATCGAGGTGGCGCAGCATGCGGGCCAAAAGAAGGCTGGGCCGGTCGATATCGCCGTGCTCCTCTATGGCTTTTATGAGGCGGGGCTTGCCGGCCAGGTAGCCCACCAGCTCATCCAATTCCTGAGCGCTCATTTTGCCCAGAATGCGGTTCACCCTCATGCCGATCTCCAGCTCCCGGCCCAGGGCAGCTCTCCAGAGCCGGTCGTACTCCATGAGCCGCAAAGCGGTGCCGTCGCCTTCCATTGCCGCAGCAGCCGCCACGCCGCCCGCAATCTTGGCCGCCACCAATCCCGGATAGATTCCGCCTCCGGAGGTGGGCTTGACCTGGCCTGCCGCATCGCCCACGGCCAGCAGGCCCGCGACTGCGGTGGCGGCAGGCGGGCCCAGGGGCAGACCGCCCACATTCAGGGCCACTGGGGAACCCTGCAGCCTTTTTGCAATAATATCTTTTTTCAAGAACGCCCGCAAGTGCTCGCACCCCCGTTCGCGAGCGCATAGACCGATGCGAGCCGTTCTCTCGTCCAGGGGAATCACCCAGGCAAAGAGGCCCGGTGCCGCTCCCAGGTGCACCTCCACCTTCTCAGCATCTTCCACGGCAAAGGGCACCTGCACCTGGGCCCCGGAGAGGATCATCTGAGGCGGAGCAATGCCGGCCCGGCGAGCGAGAAGGGCAGAGACGCCCTCTGCAGATATTACTATCTTTACATAGATCTCTTCGCCCCCGCCCAGGGTGAGAACGCTTGCCCCTTTTTCCCGTCTGATCTGTCGCACCGGCGCACGAAGGCGGAGATTCGCTCCCTCCTGCACGGCCCGACCAAGTAGCGCCTGGTCAAAGCGCCTCCGGTCCACCACCCAGGCCTTGCAGGATTTGGCTTTGAAGTCCAGGCGCTGGCCGCCGGGCGAAAAGACCGAGGCTCCCAACATGCCGCGCAGGATGTAGGAGCCAGGCGAAAGCTCCGACTCGGCCATAGCCTGCCCACCCAGCAGGCCAGCGCACTGTACCGGCCATCCTGCTGCGGCGTGCTCCTCCAGCAAGATCGTTTTCGCCCCGGCTTTGGCGGCATACTTGGCGGCCATTGAGCCGGCCGGCCCGGCGCCGATGACGGCCACATCGAAGATATCCATGCTTGCTTGAGGGATGGAAGGCGATGATGTTAACTTTTTCTAAGGTGCGTTTTTTTCTGGCTCGATTGTGTGGTGCTTACTACTACTACTAACCTCACCACAAATACACAAAGAGCACAAAATATTCACGCAAAGCACCTCTCCAGGAACGCCGCCAGATCCTCGATGCTCTCCACCGTCTCATCGATGGGCGTGCCTTTAGAGATGCGCTCATAGACCACATCCCATGTGGAGTACCCGCGCAGCCTCATGACAAGCTCGCCGGCAGACGTTGTGGCCAGATCGGTCTCAAAGCGCATCCATCGGTCGCCTTCTCGCTCTACCTCGAAATTCTGCCTGGCTCCATAGGTGCCTGCGTAAATGCCTCCATCCACCACATCGATGTACAGCCTTATCCAGGAGATGCACTTCGAGTAGCGAAAAACTCCCTCTGTGATACAATCGGGTCCGTCCCATCCGGTTAGAGGCTTCATTGGAATTAGAATATCCTGGCAGCTTTATGCATCTTATGGGTGGTGTGGATCATAACTTCAGAGCGTGCAAAAGCATTTGTAGATTCCGCATCAGTTATTGTTCATGCCCGATGTTGTGCAGCTTGTCGAGGAAAAGCCGGAAAAGACGCCAGATGCCCCTTCTGCCGACGCTCCCCCCAGAACTACCTGGTCCGGAAGCCTTCGGATCGGTCTCGTAAACATCCCTGTCAAGGCCCTGCTCATTACAAAAGACGTGCGCATCAGCTTTCGTATGCTTCATAGGAGCTGCAAGACGCAAATCTCCAACAAGCGTTTCTGCCAGGAGGGCGAGGAGGTCACGTTGGCCGATATCGTCTACGGATATCCTCTGGGAAAAGATCGGTACGCAGTACTGGAAAAAAAGGAGATCGAGGCTGCCAGGCCCGAATCGAAGAACACCATAGCTCTCGATCGTTTTGTGAACTTCTTTGAGATCGATCCTCACTACTTCGAAAAGACCTATCTGCTTTTGCCGGATAAATCCGAGGAGGCCTACTCTCTCTTAAGAACCGTCATGGAGAAGACGGCAAAGGCGGCCATCGGCCGGATTTCCCTTCGCTCGCGAGAGAGACCGGTTCTGGTCCACTACTACCATCAGGCTGTGGTGGCCACCACTCTCCGCTATCCGGAGGAGGTCTTGGACCCAGAGGGGTATCAGGCGATCAGAGATCTTCCACAGCCCCAGGAAAAGGAGCTGGAGCTGGCCATGCAGATCATAAAGAGCTTGAGCGGAGAATTGGACCGTTCTAGCTACCGCGACCGGTACAAAGAGAGGATCGAGGCGCTGGTCAGGTCCAAGATGGCAGGTACCGTGGAGGTCCAGGAGAAGAAGAGGACAAGGCCCCCCGCCAAGAGCCTCATGGAGGCCCTGCGCTTGACCGCTGAGTCTTTGAAATGATCGATTTTCCCGATGTAATTTTATTCCATAAACCACCAGGGTATTATTATCACGCTACGATTATTAACCACAGAGACACAGAGCTCACAGAGACGCGCAATTTACCTAATTACCAACACTTGAAGAGGAAAGCATCTTAATTCCAAGCAAATAGTCGTCTCCG
>JAABPZ010000276.1 GCA_011391755.1 Methanothrix sp.
CCCCACGGAGAAGGTGGAGTGCGAGCTGGACACACGCCTTGATGCCAGGTTCATGGACATCAGAAGGCCCTCTGTCCTGGCTGCTTTCGAGATCGAGAGTGCCGTTTTGCAGAGTCTGAGAAGCTACTTTTACCAAAAAGGGGTAACAGAAGTCTTCACTCCCAAGATTGTGGCTGCGGCCACTGAAGGAGGAACAGATCTCTTCCCCATCAGCTACTTCGAGAAGGAGGCTTTCCTGAATCAGAGTCCACAGCTCTACAAACAGATGCTCATGAGTGCGGGTATGGACCGGGTTTTTGAGATCGGCCCCATCTTCCGGGCAGAGGAGCATGACACCCGTCGTCACCTCAATGAGGCCATCTCCATCGATATTGAGTTTAGCTTTGTCGATGACAAGGACGTTATGGAGATTTTAGAGGAGGCGGTGGCGGGAGCCTACCGATATGTGGCCGAGAACTGCCGCTACCAGTTGGAGGTATTAGGCCTGGATCTGCAAGTTCCCAAGCTTCCCTTTAAGAGAATCACCTATTCTGAGGCGCTGGAGCTGGCGGCAGAGAAGGCTGGCGTCAAGATGCAGTGGGGTGATGATCTGGATACAGAGACGGAGAGGTTCCTTGGTGAAACTATCGGCGAGCACTACTTCCTAACCGACTGGCCGTCCTCCATAAAGCCCTACTACACCTTGCCTTATGAGGACCGGCCCGAGGTTTGCCGGGGTTTTGACCTTATGCATCCGCGCATGGAGCTGGCCAGTGGAGCGCAAAGAGTGCACGACTATAGCCAGCTTGTGGAGCGCATAAAAGGCAAAGGCTTGGACCCGGATGGATTCGAGTTCTACCTCAATGCCTTCCGCTACGGCATGCCGCCTCATGCCGGCTGGGGGCTGGGCCTCTCCCGTTTGGTCATGACCATGCTTAAATTGGAGAATATCCGTGATGCGGTCCTCTTCCCGCGCGACCGAAGGCGGCTGGTGCCCTAGAGGTACGGGCTGCCCTTTTTAGCAGCCTTTGTTTTTCTATTTTTTTTTTTTTGATTTCTTATCAGCTATTCCGGATACCTTCTAGTGATCTTTGCAACTCTGTCGGTAAAAATAAAATATTTGTACTTAGATTATTTTTGCATGACTATGGCAGTCTTTTAGTACATCTATTTCAATCAACTTAAATTCTTTAAGAAAAAAATATATATAACTTGTCTACATATTACTTCACAATAAAAGAGATGGTCTCATGATTAAACGAGAATCACTGCATAAGAAGCTGGCAATTGCGGCAATGGCAGGGATGCTGATGCTGCTATTGACGATAACTTGTGTCGCCCAGACGCCTTTGGTCATTAATGTAACTGAGAACTGCTCAGACTGCAGTGCGAACGCTTCTGCCTGCGAGAATGAGGAAGGTTCAATGACGTATGCCGGAACATCCCATTCGCCTGGTCTGGAAGATACCGTCCAGGAAATGCCCGTTACCGTTGGTGCCACAAACTCTGTCCCCGGCAGGGCAACCCTGGTATCGCCCAAAGATACCATTGGCAGCAAAAACCCGACCTTTGTATGGAGGTGTGTGCCGGGAAGCACCCAGTACCGCATCAAGGTGGTAACTGCCAATGATCAGAGTCTAATTAAACAGACCTCATGGCTCGATGCCGAGGATGTTCTTCTCTCGGATCAGATCTGCACCATTAATATCGGGCTTAATCTTCTTAAGGGAAGTTACAGATGGCAAGTTCAGGCCAAGAACCTCAAAGGAACCGGCGAATGGAGCTATTTAACGAGCTTCAAATATCTATTGAAGATTCCGGGCAGAACTACCCCGCTGTCTCCTCAGGGGCTCATCTCTACCACAACGCCAACCTTCGTCTGGACGGCAATTTCTGCAGCCACGGAGTATAATCTGCAGGTATGCGTGAATGCAGGCGGGAACACCTACCTCAAGGTCGTAGATGAGATGTTTGATGCCTATCTGGTGACAAATGGGCTCAGATGCTCAGCGTTCTTGCCCCTGCCGGGTGACGATGTCGTTTATTTCTGGCGCATACGGGCACATAACGATGCAGGATATGGGCCTTGGAGCAGCTATTGGTATTTTGAAACGGTTTGCGGCGATGGACAGCGTGCTGTGAAGAAAGAGCTGAACAAGAAAAGCTCAGCCGCAAAGAAATTGACAAGGCCGCAAAGGATGCAGGACCATTCGTAGGGTCGGCTTTCTTCAGAGGGATCCCGGGATGAGGCAAAGCCGGGTCTTATCCAGCTTATTCCTTCAGAAAATGATGCAGAAAAGATTATTGAGCAGGGCCGAGAACGGCCTGCGCAAGCATTTTTCGGATTTCCGATTCTGCCTATTCCAGCTTCTCGATGCCGACCTTCTTTACCTTTGGCTTCCAAATCTTGTCAGGCATCCAGGCCGGTGCACCCGCGGGCTTGTCCACCTGCACTCTCTCTCCGGTAAACACATGCACCTTCTTGGTACCGCGTTCGCGCAGCTTGATCTCGGTGAAGCCCCGGTTGGCTGCCTTTAGGGCGGCTTGTCTCGGTGATTTTCCTGTAAAAACTCCAATCTCATTTCCCTCAGCATCGCGCAGGGCGAAATTTCTCATCTCAGCCATATTTTTCCTCCTTCGTGGATATGAATAAGCCTCTCTGATTCGGTATATTAATTTAATCCAAAAGTACCCCAAAAAAGGGTGGAAGAGAGCTGGGACGTTGCCGCAAACGCTTTTGCAAATACTGAAAAATAT
>JAABPZ010000277.1 GCA_011391755.1 Methanothrix sp.
GAGAGGTCTTCAAGGCTTGCTTGAAAGGCAGCCGGGTGCCGGAGATCAAAGAGATGAAAGAGATCGTGGACAGGCTCCTGGCGTAGTAATTCGGCAAAAGACGGTGAAATAAGAATGATCCTCAAGCCAAACCAAAGGGGGCAGATCATGCCGCTGCCCGTGGTGCTCATATCTACGATCTCCTCGGGCGGGGTGCATAATGCCGCTCCCTGGTCCTGCGTGACGCCGGTGCTCCGGCCCCTGGATGAGGTGCTGATCGCCTCTTGGCTCGTGAGGGATACCCTGGAAAACATCCGCCAGACTGGAGAATTCGTGATCAATGTGCCCCCGGCCGGCATGG
>JAABPZ010000278.1 GCA_011391755.1 Methanothrix sp.
GGCATGGAAGAGGCGGTCATGATCTGCGCCAAGAACTTTCCCCCGGAGGTGGATGAGCTGGAGAAGGCGGGCCTTGTTCCCCGGAAGAGCGTTGCCGTCAAGCCTCCCGGCATCGAGGGCTGCCTGGCCTGGGCGGAGTGCGTGGTCGAGGAGGAGATTGCCCGTGAGAAGTATGTGCTCATCATCGGCAAGGTGGTGCACCTGGAGGCGGACGACCGGTTCTTCTCCGAAGCGGAGGGAATGGACTATGAGAGGGCAAAGCCCCTCTGCATAATGAGTGGAGGCAATGGAATGCAGTTTGCTCGTCCCGTGGCAACGGGCTACCGCAGCGGTTACGCTCACCATGCGAGCGCGCCCCAGTAAAGAGGCTATTATCATGATAGATTCACTGAATGATATGGACTGGAACGAGGTCTGGAAGAGCCGGACAAAGGAAAACCGCGAATCGAGCCCTGGACGGGATTGCGCCCGCATCTGGGAGAGCCGGGAGAGCGCGCTCTCTTTTTGGAATATGTGCCGGCAGGAGCGTAGCCGTATTGACAAGACCGTCTGGGAAACAGACATAACGGATGAGTCGCGCGTGCTGGACATCGGCGCCGGGCCGGGCACTCTGGCCATTCCCTTTGCCCAAAAGGCAGCGCACGTCACGACTGTTGAGCCGGCGGAGGGCATGTGCAGCGTGATGCAAGAGAAGATGGCTGAGTTTGGCGTAAAAAACATCACCATTGTGCAGAAGCGCTGGGAGGAGGTGGATGTGGTGAAGGACCTCCAGGCCCCTTATGATGTGGTGATTGCCTCTTTCTCTTTAGGCATGCAGGACATCCGGGCGGCCATTGAGAAGATGCAGCAGGCGTCCTCAAAGTACGTTTATCTCTATCACTTTGCCGGGGAGACCTCCTGGGACCGACAGTGGCAGGAGCTGTGGCCCAGGCTGCATGGTCGGGCCTACCTGCCGGGTCCCAAGTGCGATGTGCTCTACAATGTGCTCTACCAGATGGGCATCTATCCGCACATCAGAACCTTCCGGCTGGAGCATAATCAAAGGTACTCAAATCTGGATGAAGCTATCTCAGCGCTTGCTCCTCAGGCCCAGGCGGAAAGCGAGGAGCAGAAGGCGATATTGGGTGAGTACCTCAGGGGTGCACTGCGAGAGGAGGACGGGGCGCTGTTGATGCCCGGATCGTCGATAAGGGTAAAGATGTGGTGGGAAAAGGACCTGAGTTGATAGAAAACGAGCCATACTTGTTAATGCTCTGGGTTTAGAGGCTCGGCCAAAGCAAAGTGTCTTCTTGGCCAGGCCATCCTATGCTTTTTTCTTTTTCTTTATAGGAAAATGCTCGATTACTCAGATCTTCAGCCATTTATTAAGTAACAAGTGTTAAACAATATTTCTTTCTAATCTATTTATCATACTTTTAATAGAAAAGTTCTTAAAATAAGCGTTTCAATCTAGGATTTATTGGAGTAATTAAGATGCTAAGAAGAAATGATCTGCACCGCATCAGGAGGCCCCTCCCATGAGCCGCCTCCCCCTGCTCGTACTGGCGGCCGCCGGCCTGTTGCTGCTCATCCTTTGCAGCAGCGCCCCGGCTGCGGATGAGACTGTTGACGTCCTCACCATCGCCGATGCCACGGGCGACTGGGGCTTTCCCTCGCCCTATGCCCACTACTCGCGAGGCCCCGGATACATTCGCATGAGCCTGATCTTCGATACCCTCGTCTGGAAGGATGAAAGCGGCTTTGTGCCCGCTCTTGCGGAAAGCTGGGAGTACCTGAATGATGAGAAGGCCTATGTCTTCGTTCTTCGCGAAGGCGTGACCTGGAACGATGGCGAGCCTTTCACTGCCCAGGATGTGGCCTTCACCGTGCAGTACATCAAAGACCATCCCTACAGTTGGATCGATTCGAACATCATAGAGACGGCCGAGGCTAGCGATGATAAGACCGTCAAGATCACCCTCAAGAAGGATTATGCGCCATTCCTGGACCAGGTGGCAGGCACTCTTCCCATCATGCCGGAGCATGTTTACAAAGATGTGAGCGATCCGGCCAATTTCAAGGATGCTGCGGCACTGACTGGCACAGGTCCCTTCAAGCTGGTCAATTACGACAAGACGCAGGGCACCTACCTGTACGAGGCCAATAAGGAGTACTACCAGGAGGCGCCTCGCGTCAAGCAGATCAAGTTCGTCAAGGTCAGCCTGGAGATGTCTGCAGCCGCCTTAGAGAAAGGCGATGTGGACGCGGCGACTGTGCCGGGCGAGACCGTGGATGATCTGGAGAATAAGGGCTTTGCTGTAGTGGAGGGCTCCCATGATTGGGTGGCCAAGATCATGGTCAATCACATGAAGGCGCCGTTCTCTGA
>JAABPZ010000033.1 GCA_011391755.1 Methanothrix sp.
ATGAGGTGCGCATTTTTCTCGATCGTATTCTCCAGGATCTGCACCCTCACCCCTTCCGTAAGTCCCAGAGACATGATGATGATGCCAACCGCGATGGCGACGGAGATCATAGTGAAGGCGGTGCCCCTCCGGTTGGTCACCACATGTCGTCTGGCGATATCAAGTTCGAACATATCCTCCGCCCTCAGCCGCCCCGCAAGGCCATGACCGGATCGAGCCGGGAGGCTTTTCTTGCCGGATAGACGGCTGCCACTATGCTCAAAGCTACTGCCCAAAAGACGAGCATGAAGATCTCCCAGGGGTTTATGATGAGGGGCAGAGTGGTTATCTCGCTTCCTCCTGCTGCTATCTCAAAGGGCACATTTCCCAAGAGCAGTACGCCCGCCAGGCCGAGAGCGGTTCCTGCTGCCGCACCCATAAAACCCAGGATGGCGCTCTCCACCAGAAAGATATCCCGGATATTCGATCTGCTGGCACCCATGGCCATGAGCATGCCGATCTCTCTTGTCTTCTCCACCACGAGCAGATTCATGATGCTGGCCACGCCAAAAAATGCCACCACCATAAAGAGCAGGACCGAGAATCTGGTCCAAAAGCCACCGATGTTTATGGCCCGCATGATCTCGGGATTGTTCTCTTGCCAGCTTAATGCATTGTAGCCCCAGGTGGTGATCTGGGCGGCCAGCCCTTCTGCCGGGGTTATGTCCTGAAGGCTGATCTCGACGGCATTTATCACATCCCCAATATCACGAAAATTGCGGGCCGTCTTCAAGGAGACAAAAGCCACTCTTTCATCAAGAGGCGTGCCGGTAAAAAATATGCCGGTTACAGTTAGATCTGTTGCTCTGGCATTGGGAAACGTGGCGTAGACCTTATCACCCAATTTGATATCCAGATTCTCGGCCAAGGTACTGCCCAATGCGGCATTACCCGTTTGCTGGATGCTGCCGAAATCGCCCTGCACCATTGATGCGCCGATCTTGTAGATCTTGTCCATTTCCAGAGGATCTGATCCCTTCAGCAGAGCGTTCTTAGTCTTGTCTTTGCGAGACAGTGTGGCTGTGGTCGAGAGGGATGCCGCACGGGATTTTATGCCCTGCAGTGTCCCTATCCTATCCTGAAGGCCCTTGTAGAGGTGGATGAATTCTTCGCCAGGCTCTGGCTTAACTACAACATGAGGAAGCTTCTCTTCCACAAGATCGGTGAGAATCTGCTGCTGGCCGGTGACAAGCGAAGTGAAGATGACCGAGATGCTCACCGCTAAAGCTACCGCCAGCACCGAGAGAATGGTCTGCCGTCTTCGGGAGAGAATGTGCCTGATGGCAATGGTCACGGCCAGAGTATCGATCATCTTTTTCAGATCCTTTTTAGATAATGCATAGTATTTCTGTCCTTTGTATCAGCCGTTATGCCTGGGCTCACAAATAAACCATTCATTCTTCTTAATGATAGGGAAATGCAGGCACCTAATTTTTGATATAGTATGAGGTACATTTGTGGTTGGTGATGAGCAAGAGTATTAAGATCTGAGGATGAAATTATGAAAAGAAATAGACTATATCCGATAATATTAATATCCGTTTTATTGCTATGTTGCTCTGCCGTTCAAGGAACAGCCGGAAACAGCCTGCGGATAGAGGGACCAGATGGCTGGACAAAGCATCTGGAAGTTGCCCAGGGATCAACTGCTTTCCTGGTGGTGTTAGCTACAAAAGAAGGCGAAGGCGCACTTTGTGATCAGTATCCAGATGGAAGCGCTCATAACATCATATATTACTTCCAGGGTTACGATCGTCTGCCTTTCTGTGCAAGCATACCAGGAAGACACGTATTGTCCTATGTCATAGACGGCAAAGAGAGCAACCTGGTGGTAATAGATGTAAAAGGCACTCATGCACCAAACTATTGCCCTTCACCTTCAGCTCTGCCTCAAACTTATGTTATGCCCCAAACAAGCATTCGCGCACCATCTACCCGCTTCATACCCCGCGTTGCGCCAATTTCTCTTTCCCGGGGGATATCAATTGATCCCGTGATGCTTGGGTACCATCCCGTAGGTGCTCATATTATGAATTACCAGAATGGAATTGTCATTCCCAAATCGGCATCACAATATCATTTTGGCAAGGACTTTTCGTTGGGTACGATAGATAGCAACTATCCAGGCACACCATTCCTGCTCCAGTATCTTTCCGATCCATAAAAAAATGGTAAAAGGAGATTGGAACCTATCTCGGCTCCTTTCTTCTAGAACATATTCGGTCTCATCAGCCCAGGCTTCACAATCACCTTGCTGTATCGGCATCCAGGGGCATGGGAGCATACATACAGAGCCTTGCGTGAAGAAGGCTCCAGCCTGCGCACCATCTGCTCATCGGCCCAGATGGTGAGGGTGCAGCCTTTGGGTGTGTAGTCCCGAAAGTATTTCGCACACGCTTTGCCCCTGGACCCGTAACACGGGTTATGAAATTGGACCAACGCAAGATTCATTGGATTATCCGCCAAAAGCAGAAAGGGGTGACCACAAAGCAGATCGCACTGGATATGAAGATATCGCGCAGGCGAGTCCAACAAATCTGGAAAAGCTATGCAGAGAGCAAACAAGAACCTGCAATCGGCGAGAACTTGGGCCGGCCCAGGAAGCCCTTTGACGAGCACGAGGCACAGGTCGTTGGCGAGGGATATCGGCGTTATAGATTTGGGGCTCGGATGTTGGAGGTCGCTGTAAGAAAAGTGTTTAAGATCCGCATCTCCCATAACCGCATTCACATGTATCTCAAGGCAGCGGGCTTGGCTCATAAAGATCCGAAGAAACAAAAGCGACGCAAGTGGGTTCGGTACGAGCGCAAGCATAGTCTGTCCGCAGGACATATCGATTGGCATGAATCAGGTTGGTCAGATCTCAAGGTTTGCGTTATCATTGATGACGCATCCTTGAAAAACATGGCATAAAACCAATCCTGGCGAGGGTTAAGCATCTTCAGACAAATGGAAAGCTAGAACGATGGTTTGGAGAATATAAGAGGCATCGATTAGCCTTTTCTTCATTTGAGGAGTTTAAGGAGTGGTACAACAATAGACCTCATGGTAGTCTGGAGTTTGAGCATCTCGAAACCCCAGAACGGGCATTCAGAAGAAAGATGCGCTTGGAGATGTATTTTGCAATTGGACATAGGTTGTTTGGACTATGAGAGGAAGTATGAATTATTCACACGAAATGGAATCTGAGCAGGTGCGAAATACTTTCAGGACTCTACAGTTCCAATCAACTTCGTTACATCTTTTTGGATTTGATTCAAAATGAGATCATCTCTCCAGTGTGATTTTGAGATCATATGTTGGAGAGATTGTTTGCTTGAGCCAGGGACTACTTGGGCGTATTTGCTCATATTTCCTCGTCCTCTATCTAGAAATATACCACTTATGTATTGAAATACTCTATGGTCAATTGATCTGGTTGAGGTACGACAAAATATTTTATATTCGAGTTTCAATCTCTTCAAAATGCGACGAACCATTCGCAATTTTGCCTGCGAGAATTCAGGATTTAATTTCAGAATCATATCCCCCTTTTATATTACGGGGGCGTTATAGTAAATATAATTAATTAGTAATAGTAAATGAATGTGAAGTAGTCAATTTAATTGATGAGGTAGTATTAAAATCTTTCAGTTAAGAAAGTACACGACCAACTTGTGCGCCTGAACTTTCGGGAGGTTAGGTTTAAATGCTTAATGCCAGGGAACTTTTTCCGCGAAATCCTTTTCATGATGGACGTAGTGGGATTAGAGGACTGAGTGAATAAGACGTAGCTAACATGCTGTTCAACTTTAATATGTTAGCACTTCATTGAGAATGCAATCAAGACGAAACCGGAATCAATACCTATGACCGACAAAACTGATCTGAAAGCCAGGGAATCAGAGGCCATAATCCAGACCTACGCCCGCCAGGATGTAGTCCTGGTACGCGGCAGCAAAGCCCGTGTTTGGGACTCGGAGGGAAAGGAGTATCTGGACTTTGTGGCTGGCATCGCCGTGAACAACGTGGGCCACTGCCACCCGGCTGTAGCCAAAGCCATCGCCAGGCAGGCTGAGACGCTCATCCACACCTCCAACCTCTACTACACGGAAAATCAGGTGCTCTTGGCAGAGGAGCTAAAGGCTCTTACCGGCATGAAGAGGGCCTACTTCTGTAACTCCGGAGCAGAGAGCGTGGAGGCGGCCCTGAAGCTGACGCGCCGCACTACGGGCAAATCGAAGATCGTAGCCGCTGAGCGCGCCTTTCACGGTCGCACTCTGGGCGCTTTAGGCACCACCTACAAATCCATCTACCGCGCGCCTTTCCAGCCTTTGAACGAAGCGACATTCGTTCCATTTAACGATGTAGAAGCCCTCAAAGCCGCGGTGACAGCAGAAACGGGAGCGGTCGTCCTGGAGCCGGTGCAGGGAGAAGCCGGTGTCTATGTGGCCGATGCACAGTACCTGCGGGCCGCCCGCCAGATATGCGATGATAAAGGAGCGCTGCTTATCTTCGATGAGGTGCAGACCGGCTTTGGGCGTACCGGAAAGTGGTTTGGCAAAGATCACTTCGGCGTTATGCCGGACATCATCACCTTAGCTAAAGCCATGGCTGGCGGCCTGCCCATCGGTGCCATGCTGGCCGCAGGCCCAGCGGCGGAGGCCTTCGCTAAGGGCGACCATGGCTCCACCTTCGCCGGAGGCCCCCTCATCTGCGCCGCGGCTCTTGCCACCATTCAGGTCATAAAAGATGAGAAGCTGGTGCAACGGTCGGAGGAGATGGGCGCCTACCTGAAGAGCCGTCTGGCAAAGCTCGCGCCCCGCGAGATACGCGGCCTGGGATTGATGGTGGGCCTGGATCTGGACACGGACTGCAAAGCCCTGGTGGAGAAGGCTCTGCAAAAGGGCGTTCTGCTCAACAGCACCGGCGAGCACACCCTGCGTTTCATACCGCCCCTGGTAGTCGGAAAAGAAGAGATCGATAAAGTGGTGAGCATGATTGGAGAGTCACTCTGATTCCTGGCGGCAAGCCAAGCTTCGGCCCGTCCTAAGTCAGCTTAAGCCCTACGTGGCCGGCAAGGGCTTTGGCGAGATCTCCCGCAAATATGGCCTCGCACCGGAAACGATTGTGAAGCTGGGCAGCAACGAGAATCCTTATGGCCCCAGCCCCGGCGTAGCCCAAGCTCTGGCCGGCATCTCCCCGGAGAGATATCCAGAGCCCGAGGAGCTGATCGCAGGCATCGCCAGCTACACCGGCTTTCCCGAAGATATGATCATAATAGGAGCGGGCATGGACGGGGTTATGGACACCCTGACCCGCCTCTTTTTGGAAAAGGGCGATCGGACATTCATTCCCACTCCTACCTTCAGCTACTATGAGATCCTGACCATCACCGCCGGGGCTACGCCTTGCCTCGCGCCGCGCGGGCCGCATTTTGAGGTCGCTTGCAATGTTCCGCCCGACACAAAGATGGCCTTTCTCTGCTCACCCAACAATCCCACCGGCAATGTGACGAGCGAGGAGGAGGTTCGTGCTCTGCTGGAGAGCACAGAGGCTATTGTCTTCCTGGACGAGGCTTATGTGGAATTTGCCGACAAAAGCCTGGTCAGGCTGGTGGAGCATTATGACAACCTGATCGTGGGCCGCACCCTGTCCAAAGCCTTCGGCCTCGCGGGCATGCGCCTGGGCTACAGCGTTGCGCCCCCGTGGATCGCCGATCAATACAAAAGAGCTGCGCCTCCCTTTTATGGCATCAGCTGTGCAACGGTTGCGGCAGGCGCGGCAGCGCTATCCGATCTGCCTTTCATGCGACGGTCCGTAGAAAAGATCATATCCGAGCGGCAGCGGCTGCAAAGGGAGACAAGAGCGCATCCCTCCCAGGCCAACTTCCTGTACCTGGAGACAGAGCCAGACTCCCGGGAATTTGTGGAGAGATTTCTGTCCCAAGGCATCATCATTAGAGATTGCCGCTCCTTTTGGGGGGCAGGCGAGCATCATGCTCGGGTGACAGTGGGAACGCCGTTCGAAAATGACCGCTTCCTTTCCGCTTTCCAGGAAATATGCAAATAGCACTGACCGGGACTCCCGGCACAGGAAAGACCACCATTGCCGCTCTTTTGCCCTACAAGGTCATCGATATAAATGCCCTGGTGAAAGGGGGCATGAATTTCGGCACAGACCCGGAACGGGGCTGTCTGGAGGCGGATATGGATGCCCTGGCGAAGCATCTGGCTTGGCTGGACTCGGATGAGACCCAAATCCTGGAAGGCCATTTCTCCCATCACTTTCCGGACTGGTCCATAGTCTTGCGGCTTTCTCCAGCCGCGCTCAAGTCGCGGCTGGAGGCACGAGGCTATTCTGCCGAAAAAATAAGGGAAAACCTGGAGGCAGAAGCACTGGATGTCATTTTAGTTGAGGCGGTACAGTTTTGCCATCGGGTTGATGAGATAGACACAACCGGAAAGAGCACCCTTGAGGTGGCTGAGCTGGTGGCAAGAATAATCCAGGGAAGGCTTAAGCTTCCTGCCGGCCAGGTGAACTGGCTGGATGAATTCTTTGGCTGATTGAATTATTTCGAGATCTCTAGCCTGGGGTGGTACTGGTCTTTATCTGGGAGCGCAGTTCCTCCGGGGGAAGCATCATTTTATTTTGGTCGCACACCTCCAGGAGATAGCCGATGCGCCCGGCTGCCTTTTCTAGAAAATTGAGGCAATAGGCATCAGCACAGGCAACGACCACTGCTCCTTTTGCTTCGCCGCCACATCTTATGGGCGCCGACATCCAGCTATGCTGTGAGGGCGTCTCAAATTTATGGACCCGAGCCAGGCTGAGAAGGATGCCTAATTCCCTTCCATTGATAAATTCGATTAGCTCCTCCACCGATCCGTGCAGCGCCCGCAGCACCAGGCCGCTCTCTTCCCTGAGAAATACTCCTCCGACCTGCACACCCCCCACGCCCGCGATGAGGTGGGCCAGGGCATCGGTCAGCTTCTTATCCATATCGACCGAAGAATGCAAACAGGTCTGCATTATGCAGTCAATGGCGGCAAGTTCCCGGTTTGCTTGCATTATTCCAATCTCCAGCTCTTTTCTTGCCGTTATGTCCAGGAGATTGCCAAGAATGGCTCTCTTGCCTTCGTACTCAATGGGAACGGTCCGAAACTCAATCCAGCGACAGGTTCCGTCTTTGCGCTGCACCTTCGACTCATAAACGGGTATATCGGACAGCAGGTCGCGCGGCAGGCGGCTGACGCACTGCATATCATCGGGCTTGACGAGCTGCCAGAAGGGCAGGCCAAGCAGGCTTTGCGCCGAGCAGCCGAATATCTCGCCCAGTTTTGGGTTGGCCAGCCGGAAAGCCCCCTCCTGCAAGATGTAAATACCGGCCAGGGCGTTCTCCACAATATTTCTGTGGATTCTCTCCGATCGCTCGATCTGCCCACGCATTGCTCTTTCGTTTCCCTTGAATCTGGCCTCTTGAATAAGGTTCTCGAAGACATAAGGGAGGCTCTTGAAGCTTTCTAGGCTCTTGACCACATATTTGGTAGCCCGGTTTTCAAAAGCCACCACCGCCATCTCTGTAGTGCCGTGGCCGGAAACCATGACTACAGGAATGTCTGGATCAAGCTTTCTGATACTTACCAGAACATCCAGGCCCCCAATGCCGGGCAAGACCAGGTCCACGGAGATCAGGTCATAGGCGGTGGCAGCGACCATCTTCAGCCCCTCTTCACCAGAGGCCGCAAAGTCTAAGAAGAATTCATCATGCCTTCTAAAGCCCATTTTAATCAGATCGGCATGCTCCGGATCATCTTCGATAATTAGTATGCGAAATCCTGCCACGAGAATCCTTCCCTGCTCAAAATAATGATAATAGATTTGCATATTTCAGTCTTTCTACCTATCGCCATAGATTTAATAGCCCGCAAATGCATAAAGCAGGAAATATGAAACTATCCATAGCCCTCTTTCTCTTGCTTCTCGTCACTTCCTGCCAGGCTAAGACACTGATTGTCGATCCGGGCGAATCAGGAGATGCTAAGACGCTTTTGGCCGCCATATTCCTGGCCGGCAATGGAGATACGATTCAAATCTTGCCGGGAAATTATGCCGGAGCAATTGTTGACAAAAGTGTGGACATCTCCGGCACAGGTATTGTAATTGTAGACGGATCATTAGATGTAACTGCGCCCGGCTGCCAGGTATCCGATATCACCATAAAGGCCAGAGGAAAAGATGCTGGCATAAGCCTTGCCTCCCCAAACAATCAACTCGTGCGCTGCACCGTAGAGGGCATCGCGACGGCCGTCAAAGTGACAGGTGAGAATAATTCTATAAGGGATTGCCGGATCGATTCGCCTCAGGGTGTCGAGATCTTCGGCGCGAAAAATGAGGTTCTACAGAGCACCATATCGGGCAGCACTGCCATTAGAATCAACGGCACCTGGGGGGGCATGATTTCCGGCTGCCAAATATCTGCTTTGCAAGGTGGGGTGCTGATAGAAGACTCCCGGGGAAACTACGTTGTCAATAACACCTTTTCTGGAAACGGATTTGGAGTAGTGCTCACCAGATCTCATGGCAACGATGTTTCTTATAACAACCTGCCCCGTGGCTATATGAGCGGTCTTGATGTTATCGACTCCAACAACAGCAACCTGACAAAAAACTACATAACAGGCGGTAAAGTCGGCATAAGCCTGCGCGGATCGCAAAATTGCAACATCTCCGGCAACATCTGTGAGAAGAACGAGCGGGCTGGAATATTTGCGGAAGGAGCATATCATAACCTCCTGATGAGCAATAATCTTTCCGAGAACGGCAACGGCATCCTTCTTCAGGGCTCAATGGAAAACACTCTTATCTCCAACCAGGCATACCGGAATGTCTATGGAATATCTTTGCGGGGCGGCACGAAAAATATGCTGAGGGAGAACGTCCTTTTGGAAAACTCTTACAACCTACGCGTTGATCCCGGCCAGGAACGATCAGGATCATCAAATCATGAGTTCTTTGTGCAGGACATAGACCAGAGCAATCTTTTAGACAATAAGCCGATCTGTTATCTGGTTGGAAAAGCCGATCTCATGGTGCCAACGGACTCGGGCTTTTTGGGGCTTGTATCCTGCAAAAACATTAGTGCCTCCAACTTAACCCTAAAAAACAGCAGCACGGGCGTGTTGCTGGTCAATTCCACCAACTGCAATATCCAAAATTGCAGCATCTCATGGGCGGAAACGGGTTTTCTCCTTCAAAACAGCCAAGCCTGCACCATATCTCATAGCCAGTCCGTGAACTGCAACACAGGCTTTCTGGTCGAGGCATCATCCGGGTGCCAGTTTGCCTACGACCGGGCCCGCAATTGTTCTGCCATAGGCTTACGCGCTGACAACGCCCAGGGCCTGAGCCTATTGGGGTGCGAAATACAGTTCTGCCAAAGCGGTATAGCTCTTCATGAATCCCGACTATGCGGGATTCAAAACTGTAGCGCCAGTAAAAACCGGGGGGAAGGGGTGCTTCTCAGCAAATCCCAAAATTGCTCTATTATCGGAAATGCAGCATTTTCCAATGATCGAGGCATATCCCTTACCGGTAGCAGCTCCTGTTTCCTACAAGCAAATAATGCCAGCGGGAACAAGTTAGACGGCATATCTTTGCAGCAGCTATCAAATGTTAATGTTCAGAACAACATCGCCCTAAGAAACGGCCAGGGAATCTA
>JAABPZ010000279.1 GCA_011391755.1 Methanothrix sp.
CTCCTCCGTGGACGGCTTGAATCCCAGGGGAACCGTCACTGCCGCAGCATCAAAGATGGCATTTACCATCTCACCTTCCATCTTGACCATGCCTTCAGCTTCCGCTTCCCGCAGAAGGGCACGCACCTTCTCCGGCGGCCCCCATTTCAGGTCAAGGGATAGAGCAAAGATAAAGTCGCTGATCTTCAGGCTTGTCTTGCCACGCTTCTTGAAGGGCGTGGCCACCAGAAAGGCTTTTTCAGGGTCCAATGAAACACCGACCTGTTGCTCTGATGCATAACAGATATAAACTAGCCCGTCGAGAAAAGAAGCTTATTTATTCCTTTAAGAAAGAATTTATAAATGGGAAAAGTAGTGGGATACTAACTGTAGTAAAATCCGGCGTATGCCATCGTGTGGTGTTAGATGAGGCAGATATACCCGATTGTTATTCTATTCCTGGCTGTTGCCGCCAGCTCCGCCCAGCTGGCAGCAGACAAGGAAAGATTCGATGTTGTGCTCCATTCCGGTGACCTGGAGGAGAGAACGCTAAAGGTAACCAATATTGGAGATGCGACAATCTTCAAGATCTCAAAAACCGAGATGAGTGGGACTGCCAGAGATTACATATTCCTGGACATGCCCCAAGAAAAGCCGCTCATGCCTCAGGATAAGGCTGAGATTAAGATCTACTTTGCCCTGCCTCCCGAGACGCGACCGGGATCTTACACAGGATATATATATTTACTGGATAGTGCACCTCCCTCGCTGCCCATGAGAATAGACTTCGACCTGACAGTCATAGGACAGGAGAGCTATGGCATTGGCATGACCATAGATGATGCCAAGTCTACGATGCTTTCTGCCAATGCCGAAGATATCGCTCAGTTCGATCTGGCTGTTAAAAACCTGGGCGCTTTTAGAGATGTGGCCTCTATCGACGCCGGGCCGCTGCCAGATGGGTGGAGCGTGAGCTTGATGGATGGAGAAAAAACGCTAACCCTTCCCTACGATGTGCCATTAGACACGGGCACAACCCATACCATGAAGCTGCAGGTGCAAACAGATAAACCCGGCAAGAAAGGCAATCTTTCAATTGTAGCCACATCTTTAGGCAACCAGTCCCAAAGTTCTTCTGTTGAGGCTGTGGTTGATTTTGCCGCGGCAGTTCGCGGCTACAACGTGGAAATCAAGGTCCCGGAAAAAATTGTGACCAACAAGACCTACAAAGGCTCCTTCAACATCATGCTGGATGTCAGGGAGTTGGTAATGGTGGGAATAGTAACGCCTCCCGAGCTCATGGTTATACCTCTAGCCCAGACGGTAGAAGTCAGCCCGCATAGCCCAGGCGTTGCCAATTTTACCCTGCTGGCGACGAATGCCGGCGATTATCCGCTTGTCTTCCGGCTCATGGACTCCCAGGGCATTCCCATGCCGGAAGAGGTCGCATCCATCAAAGTGATCCTGCCGCAAGGTTTGGTCATTCTGACGGGAGACGACTTCCTCTACAGCACAATTGCATCGGTAAGCAGCCTTGGCAATGGAACGGCTGATTTCGACATAATTACCGTTCCACCTGGTAAATTAAGCGAAATGAATCTGGAGAAGCTGCAAGACTATTCCCGGATTTTGATTTTAGGCAATCAATCAGTCGTCTCTAAAGACGCCGAAAAAGCACTGCAAGGGGTTGAAATCAAGCGCATTGACAAAAGTAGCCTTTACCAAGAGTGCTGGCTCTTTGCCGCAGAAATCTGGCAGAATGGAACCGCCGAGGTGGTCTTATCCGGTTCAAAACCCTCGGATCTATTCAGAGCCTATCGAACGGCCAAGATGGCCGGCACGCCAATCGTGGTATGCGAGGGTGATGTGACCGAAAACGCCAATGCCGCCATCACGGAAATGACCAAAAGAAATGTTACCCTCTCAAGAGTGCTCATCGTTGGCGAAATTGGAGCGGAGTATACAAAGCCGCTACAAGATGCAGGCGTCAAAATAGAAGAGGTGAAAGCGTGAGGCTGCAATATCTAATACTATTCATAGCAATCCTGTCCACTACAGAGCAATGCTTCGCACAGGACCCACCCCTGGAAAGAGGAGTTAAGGGCAACCTCGATGATGTGATTTTAGTCGGAGCAGACGATTGGCATGCAATCATTGCAGCTACTCCTCTGGCCATCTGGTCTTTGGAAAATCAGACTAAAACATTGCCTATGCTAATTCTTCCCAAATCGGTACAGGCCGGGGATAGAAACGGCTGGGTGGAAGAGAGCGATCTAGAGAGATATGGTGCCTCTGCCATCCTTGGCACATTTAAGGCGGCAAATATCAGCACCATAACCATCCACGCCGCAGGAGATCAAGTAAAATCTCTGGTTGAAGCAGCCCACAAAGACGGTCTGAAAGCTTACATCACAGCAACTCTTGAGATTCCCGTTATCTCCGAAACGGGGGCGAACGGAGATATAGAAGAATTGCCGCAGGCCAGGAAAGCCATGCTTGCCGAGGCAGGCCTCGACCTGACCGTGACTGACGATTCCAGGATAGATAAAAGCTTGCTGCAGGTGGCAAATCCCGATATAGGCGGCAACGCTACACTTTATTGTCCTGCAAACCAAGAGGCCAGGGATTATCTCTATAATCTTATCGAAACGCTGGTAGACGACTACAAGGCCGATGGCGTTGTGCTTTATAATTTTGGCTTCCAGGATGAGAATTATTGCTACTGCAATGT
>JAABPZ010000280.1 GCA_011391755.1 Methanothrix sp.
TGCCGGAAGGGCGAATGGAGCCATTGGGTTATGTCATAATGCAGCACGTTGAGAGATTAGGCCGTCCAGTTAGGGCTTATGAACGCTGGGCAGAGAAGATACCAATGGTCTATGCAGAATATGTTTTAAACCTGGAAACCAACTCGAATATAAAAACCGATGCTAACCAACTGGGATTGATGAAGCACTATCGCAGCCTGATGCCCATGGCCCAGGAGGTGCACAAACCCATATTTCATCTCTTGCCAGCCGATGGGGCCATTGGATCGCATCAGAATGCAGTCTTCGAGGCCGAAAACAATTTCGAGCAGATTGCTCAGGAGATTGCCAGGCGCTGTGGTGTCACTATCGAGAAAGACCAGTATTAATCGCACTATCATAATAATATTAATAATAAAACCTTGTGCAAGAAGGAAGTTCAAAATATGGACGTACATCCCAGGCATCCAGCAAAAATATCCATATTACTGGCCGACATCACCACGCTCAAGGTCGATGCCATAGTCAACGCTGCCAACAACTATCTCCTGGGGGGCAAAGGTGTGGACGGTGCCATCCACAGCAGAGCGGGCCCAGGGCTTCTGGAAGAATGCCGGCGCATCGGAGGCTGTCCGACGGGCGAGGCTTGCATCACCCAGGGCTACCATCTTGCTGCAAGATGGATCATCCATACCGTAGGACCCATCTGGCGAGGCGGAAACAACGGCGAGGACGATCTATTGGCCTGCTGCTACAGGAACTGTTTTGCGCTGGCAGAGCAGCACGGCATAAAGAGCATAGCTTTTCCAGCTATCAGCGCCGGAGCTTATGGGTTTCCCATGGAGCGGGCCTGCCAGATTGCCCTGGCAGAGATGAGCACTTTCCTGGAGAAATGTGACGAGATAGAGGTCATAGCCGTCTGCTTTAGTACAAGAGCCTACCTGTGCTACCAGGATGCCTTGCGAGGGCTCTAAAGCCGTTGGGTCAGCTTACAAAGTATATGCCTATCGCTACCACCAGGAAAGAAATTCCCTTCTGTTTCAAAGAACACCAATCTGTTTTTTCGTTCATCACACTTCTCAGCTTCGGCATGAGAATTCCCAGGCCAAGGATGAGGAGCACCGTCATGAGGGGCTGAAGTGCTCCTACGCTTGATACCATGGTAACCGATCCGATGGCATAAGCGAAGAGCGAAAAGATGATCCCCAGGAATTGGAAGATCTCCTCTGAGACCAAAGTTCCCACGGCCAAGCCGCCCTGACCAAAGAAGTTCTTGACCTCGCTGCGTATGGATTGAATGCCCATGAGGGATAATACCATCATCAGACTGCCCAGGGACGACCAGATATAGAGATTCCATTCATCGATGGAGGTGAGTAGATACTTGAGGGAAAGATAATAGACGGCGGTTAAGATCCAGTACGACAGGAAAGGCTTGATAGCAGGAGATAGGGCACTTAGAAATGGCTTGATGTTTAAGCTATTGCTATTACAGCTGTAACTGTATAAACCATTGCTACAAGATCCATTTTTTTTGTAGGAGATTAGCAGAGTGCCAACGAGAAGCAATAGACCTCCTGCACAATTTTTAAGCACCATCACCTCCCCTAAAAATAGGACGGAGCCTATGAATACAAACAAAGGATAAATGTATTCCAGAGCGGCTACTTTAGATGTTTCTTCCACCTTTAGGGCCTTCATGTAATAAAAGGAGGGAAATACTTGCAAGATTCCGAAGAGAAGAGCAATGAGGGATTGCGGGTAGACAAAGTTTGCGCCTGCTATTAAAAACACTGGGATGGCAAAGAGTTGCGAAGCTAATACCTGGCATACGATGTACCCATTGGAATTGTTTACGTAGCTGCTGAGCAGAAACTTATCCAGTAATCCTGCGATAGAGAAAAAGACAGTTCCTAAGAATGCGAATGCAAACCATTCCAGTTTAAATCCCCCCTTTAAATAATGCGTTTTTTTAAATATCCTCAGTAATACTGCTATCGTTTATATACTGTTACTGTTTAAATCAATTAGATATCAATGTCATACTAGATATACTTATCCAATTTTCAATTTATGAGACATCATAGGTTAATAATTTTTTTATATAAGTTGTGTCTTAGATACATTAATTGCCATTGTATGTAATAATTGTAAAAAAAATTAGGATAAGTTTTACATAACGTTCTCAGACATCCCGATTTGAATTATATATTTATCATTAATCCCGGAGTAGAGCCGACTAATGATTGGGCAGAGTGAGCGTTGCGACGGGAACAGAAATAACACATACAAAAAAATGATAGCCGTTGATAGTCCTGAGGACTGCTCTCGGCCTCATCATATCATTATCTCGTAGCTATCCTTGTGCGGATTGATGAGAAGCCGCTGTGCAATCTCTTCCGCCTTAATCTGCGCTTCCGGCTTGAGCGTATTGAAGTACAGCTTCCAGACAGTAGCCTTCTTCACATCCACCACATTCGCGAAGCCCAAGCGGCTTCGCAAGCGCTCTCTGATAGATATGGCCTCGCCGTCCTCGATATGCAGGGCGACCTTGACCGGCACGTAGTCCTCCTCAAACTTAAGCTCGTCGATAAGAACTATGTGGCTCTCTTTGTTCTCGTTGACCAGCTCCTTGGCAAAGCTCTTGGCCAGCTCCTCTGGGTCTCCGGAATCCACCTCGATGGAAAACAAGCGCTCCTTCTTGA
>JAABPZ010000281.1 GCA_011391755.1 Methanothrix sp.
CGCCGATTTCATTTGATCCACCACTTAAAATCTCCTATTTGTCAAAGCAGAAAAGGATTTTGCATATCAAGATTCATTGTTCCTTTTCACCAGATCCTCGGTCATCACCCGAAAGACACCGGTCACCACGCCAACCATCGCCGGAGCCAAGAAGAAGCCGGCAATTCCGGCGACAAGGCCGCCGCCCAGGAAGGCAAGCAGCACCAGTAGCGGATGAAGCGAGGACTTGGTGTAGACGATGTAAGGCCGGATGACCAGCTCCGCGATATGAACCAGAATCGAGGCGGCAAGGAAGAAGAGAGTGGCATCCAGGGGCCCGATCTCAATGTACCTGCCTACAGCCGTGGGTATGAAGACCAGCCAGGTCAGAAATGGCACCATACCGGCCAAGAAGACGATGCTGGCCATGGCGAAGGGCCGGGGAACGGCAAATAAATAAAAGATTGCGACCGATGTAATCCCGCCCGCTATGGCGGTGTAGATACTGCCCATGTAAACTCCGCAAAGAATGCCATCTATTCTGGCCAGGCAGCGCAGCTCAAAGCTGTCGTTTTCCAGATGGAAAAGCTCTCTTACGGCTTCAAAGAGTCGGTCTGCATCAAGCAATAAAAAGTAGCAGACGCAAAATGCGATCAAGAAATTGACAATACCAAGGGTTATGGTTGAGCCCAGGCTGAAGACGGGCAGGCTGGCTAAGAGATTGATGCCCATTCCCATCAGGTTGGCCATGCCCCGCGAGATTTCATCGAATATCGCTTGCGGAATATGGACCCGGGAGACAAATTCAAAGATGAGGGTGACGATCTCCCTTTCGTGGCTCTCCAGCCACCGGATCTGGTTTGAAGTCTCGATAACTCCCGTTGCAAAGATTGCACAGAGCGGAACGACAATGCAGATGATGGCCGCCAAGGAACCGATGCGCCGGTTTTTTCCGAATAGATCACGCACCGGTCGGCCCACGTAGGCGAAGACGAGACCCAGGACAAGGCCGTCGAGAAGCGGCCAGATGTAGTAAGAAAGCAGGATGGTAAGGGCTAATGTGAAGACTATCAGCCAATTTTTCTTGCCCAGACGTATTGGCAGATCAAGCTGCATTCTACACACCGGGGAGCGAATCTCCTGGATTTAGGGGTGTAGTTCCTGGAACCGCCCCAATCCATGTGAAGTAAGAATCGGCCGGATAGCCAAGAACTCTACCGCTGGCATCAGGTTTTAATACTCCCGTGCTTGAAGATAAGAGCCCCACGGCAATGGGTGAGAGCATGAATTCATTAATCAAGCTCTGGTTGTTGGCAAAAGAAGTCCAAAGAAACTGATTATAGTTTTCCAGATAGGTATTAAACTGCCCGGCTGATTCCATTACGTACTGGCCTTTTCCATGATATTCGCCCATGAACAGTCCGATCTTAAGGCCATTGGCCACTCCTCTCTGGTAGTCGGTCATCTCCCCGAGAGCGGAAGGAACGGCTAATATGAGCATAATTAAAACGGCCACTGCCGCGATCAACTTCATTTAATGTCATCTCCAAGATATCTGCAATATGGCATAAGCTTTTAGCTTTTCCATCATCGTCGATTACCTATGCCAAAATGGCTAAATATGCCAAAAAAGTAGTCATTAAAAAGTAAAAATTTTATTTTATTCCTTTAAAGCATTCCTCCAGATGTCTATCTCTTGGTCTCTTTGTCATCAGGCTTACAGCTATGGTTACCAGCACCGCCAGCGGCAGAGCTACTAATATCGGGTCTACCACCGGCCAGGGCATCGAAGCTACCAGCACATCCTGGCCAAAGAGCATCTTGCATATCCCCAGAGGCACAGCCTCGGCCTTATGGATGAACAGATACCAGAAGACGGTCACAAGCGTGCCGGTGACAAGTCCAGCAATGGCTCCTGCTTTGGTAGCTCCCTTCCAGTAGAGTGCGCTGGTGTACATGGGCAGGAAGGCGGCAGCACACAGGCCGAAGAAGATGGCCGTGCCGCGAGCAATTATGTTCGCAGGCAGGATGTAACCCAAGATTACGGCAATTATTATGGCAACAATTATTCCCATCCTGGTGACCAGTATGGACTTGCCGCCTTTTTTATGAGTAAGTGTCTCATAGATATCCCTGCCAATAGCGCTTCCCTGGGTGTGGAACTGGGAGCTGGAGGTGGACATGGCCGCCGCCAGAAGCGTCAGCATGAAGAGGTAAACAAACCACTCAGGTGTTGCCGCGTTGATATAAAGGGGAATTATGCTGTCTGCATTTCCCGCGGCAATATTTATGGATATATTTCCCTGGTTTTTCAGGAAGAAGACATTAGAGAGAGCTCCTACCATGAAAGCCACACCGGTCATCATGAGAATGAAGACTCCACCGATCAAGACGCCCCGGTTAAGCTCTCGGTTGGACTTGACAGTCATGAAGCGCACCACGAGCTGGGGCATAGCTAAAACGCCGATTCCCACGCCAAGGACGATAGTTGATACCAGTGTCCACCACCAGGTGCTGCCGAAGATTGGCATTGCCGTCCATCCCGCGTGTCCCTGGGCGGCGAGCTTTGCGGGAACCAGATTTATCATATCTGAGAGAGCCTGATGAGCGGGAACGATTCCCCCCAGGTGAGAATAGGTGATGAAGAGCAGAAATATCATGCCCACGAACATGATGGTTCCCTGCATGGCATCAGTATACATGA
>JAABPZ010000282.1 GCA_011391755.1 Methanothrix sp.
AGGGCGTCAAGACCAACGTGCTGTTCTTCAACCGCGGCAGGACTGACAAGGGCAACACCAAAGAGGTCTGGGTCTACGACCTGCGCTCCAACATGAAGACCTTCGGCAAGACATCACCTTTGAAGCTGGAACACTTCACCGAGTTCGTGGACTGCTACGGCAAGAAGTCGGACGGCCACAGCAAGCGCATAGACCTGGGCGAGACGGGCCGCTTCCGCGTCTTCAGCCGCGAGTGGATACGGGAGAAGAAGCAAGATTCCCTGGACATCTCCTGGCTGCGCGACGACAGCGTTGAGGACGCCGACTCCTTGCCTGAACCAACCGAGCTGGCCAAGAGCGCTGTGCTGGAACTGCAGGGAGCCATGCTGGAACTCCAGGGCATACTGGCTGAACTGGGCGAGGACCTGGATGAGTAAGGTTGTTGTCGAAGAAGGTAACCACAGAGACACAGAGGCACAGAGAAGAGAAGAGAAGATAGAGGAATTTGGGCACAGAGCCACAGAGAAGATGAGGGGTGGAGAAGAGAGGGGATTGCCGGGGGGGTGGGTAATAAGGCATCTCGAAACTATCTGCGAAGTCAATCCGAAAAATTGTATAACAGATGATATTGATGTTGGCTTTGTGAGTATGTCCGAAGCGGCAGAATCAATTCTTGAGCCCCATACTTTTACCATTAAAAAATGGTATTCAGTTAAGAAAGGGTACACTCACTTTATAAATGAAGATGTTCTTTTGGCAAAAATCACTCCTTGTTTTGAGAATGGGAAAAAGGCAATTGTTAAGAACTTGCCCAATGGAGTAGGAGCTGGAAGTACAGAATTCTTTGTTTTACGTCCTCGAGATGGAGTGGTGATATCCAAATGGATTTATTATTTCATTTCTCGATGGGAGATACGGGTTGATGGTAAAAAACAAATGTCCGGAGCAGTGGGACAACAGAGAATTCCCAAGGAATGGCTTGTAAAACTGGAAATTCCCCTTCCTCCGCTTGATGAGCAGGAGAGGATTGTTGCACGGCTTGATACGTTACTCGGGGAACTCAAGGCGGCGAGGGGGCATTTGGAGGCTTTGCCGGATATTATCAAGAGGTTCAGGAAGTCGGTGTTGGCGCAGGCGGTGTCGGGGAAGTTGACGGAGGAGTGGCGGGAGGAGCATGCGGCTGAACTGCCGAGTGCTGAGGAGTTGCTCGCTTCGGTTCGAGCGGAGCGGAGGAAGGCTTGGGAAGAGGCTGAGCTTGCGAAGCTATGCGCTAAGGGTAAAGAGCCTAAAGAAGATGGATGGAAGAAGAAGTATGTGGAGCCAGAGGCAGTGGACTCGAGCGAACTAAAGGATGTACCTGAAGGTTGGAGATGGGATTTAGTTAATAATATTGCACATGTGACTAAGCTTGCTGGATTTGAGTACACTAACTACATATGCAACAATATTGGTTCTGGTGAAATAAAAATAATTAAAGCTCAAAATATTAAGATGGGAAGATTTATTAGGAATGATTTTTCATGCATTCCAGTTGCCATTTCAGAAATATTGCACAGGTCTAAGTTGTACGGAATCGAAGTGCTAATGACCTTTATTGGAGCTGGAACTGGAGAAGTATGTCTGTCTCCGAAAGATGGACATTGGCATTTGGCACCTAATGTTGCTAAGATTACACCCGGGGCGACAGTTCTTAGAGAGTATTTGGAAATAGCTTTTATGTCGCCAATCGTACAAGATATAATTCATAGCTTTATTAAGGCATCTGCACAGCCAAGCTTATCCATGGAAACTATTCGTCTTTTTTCTATTCCGCTCCCTTCCCTGCTTGAGCAGGCTGAGATAGTTCGTCGCGTCGATGAGTTGTTTGCGTATGCTGATGCGCTTGAGAAAAGGGTGGCGGATGCTAGGGTGATGGCTGACAGGCTGGAGCCGGCGATATTGGCCAAGGCGTTCAGGGGGGAGCTGTCGGAGCAGGTGCCACAGGAGGCTGCGGCCTGGGCTCTGACGCTGGCGAAGCTTGAGGCTGACGCTGAACAAATGGTGAAGGCGGGGGGCAAGAAAGCCAGGAAGGTTGAGGCGATGGAGGCAGCGGAGCCGGCGGGGGAGTATGTGGCTACAAGGAGGGGGAGGCCGAGGAAGGTACGGTGAGGGCTAAGCAAGAGCGGGATTGTGTGCTATAAGGTAGTATATTCACAGTAAGGGGAACAGCTATGGCCAGCGCGGCCCAGATGATGGCACTTTTACAGTCTCATGCTGATGGCAATGATGAGCATTTCTATGCCATAGCTCTCCAAGTAGCCGCGCATGAGGCAAAACTGGGCCATGACAAGCTGGCAGGCGAGATACAGCAACTTGTTGATGAGGCAAAGCTTAACAAGGCACGGCGGACCATAGTTCCTCTAGCCCGCCCTAAAGGTGAGCTGGCCAATCTCCTGTCTGTAAGTTACCCTTCGTGCAGGCTGAGCGATATCGTGCTCAACGATCGGCTCGCTGCGCAGATACAACGTGTCATAAAGGAACATCGGAATTCCGGTAAAATCCTCGAGCATGGGCTCTCTCCCAGGCGAAAGCTCATCCTCGTAGGCCCTCCGGGGACAGGAAAGACCTTCTCCGCCTCTGTGCTCGCCGGTGAGCTGGGCTTGCCTCTTTTCCTTGTGAAGCTCGATGGTCTGATTACCAAGTTTATGGGAGAGACGGCCGTTA
>JAABPZ010000283.1 GCA_011391755.1 Methanothrix sp.
GATGATTTTGCCATCCTAATGTCGGCGCTGGTAGAGTCTGTGGGAGGCACCACAAGGATTATTCTTGCTCGAAATAGTAGTATTGGCGGACACGCTTATACCGAGGTCTATTTAGGAAATCTCAATGCTCAGAACAACCAGGTAAATGAGATTGTCAACTGGCTGAAAGAGAAGTTTGATACGGACAAGATCTACACCCACATTGATACCGCCAGCAAAGATGTCTGGCTGAATCTTGATTGGGGTGCAGACGATAAAGGCAACACACATCCGGGCGAGCCTTTTTACCAGGGAGATAAGCACATCGTGCTCTGCATCAGAGATCGCTATGAAAAGACGGCACTGAAGCTGTCTGAGACTTCTCAAGAACGGACTAAGCAAAGTACGATTCTCATTACTAACCAAACGATCTCTGAACAAAATGTTACGCTCTCTGGCATAAAGCACTTCTATGCTATAGACGTACCTTTCGTCTTTGATGGCAGTTCCTCTGGAGTTGCAGACTATTCAGCCGATCAATTTGAGAAAATACGTGCCTCATCTCCTGACCTCTCTGGAGTGCCATTGATATCTGAATCGTCCGATAACGAGGTTCTTGAGTTTCCTGCGATGGGTGGAGGCAATACTCCGAACGGCGCAATAGAAAAAAATGTAGGGGAGCTCAAGCGAATAGTCAACTCTCGTGTAGAGCCAGATAACGGTAACGTCCATGACCTGGCAATTGAGATTGCGGGCAAATATTCTGGAGACTATACCATAGAGCAGGTCTGCGTCATTTACAACGATCTCAAATATTACTGGCATTATGTACCGGACCCTCGCGGCATGGATTACTTCAGTTATGCTAATGCCTCTTTAAAAGCCGGAGAGAAATCAAAAACCATTGGAGCCGGAGACTGCGATGATTTTGCCATCTTGATGTCATCCCTTGTGGAGTCCATTGGCGGGACGACACGCATTATTCTGGCTCGTAATAATAGCACAGGCGGCCATGCTTATGCTGAAGTCTATATTGGCAGTCTTAGCGATCAAAACGGCCAGGTGGAAGAGACTATCAAGTGGCTACAGCAAGAGTATGATACCGAGAAGATCTTTACGCATATAGAAACGGATGCAAAGGACGTCTGGCTGAACCTAGACTGGGGCAACGATGCCAAAGGCAATGCTCATCCTGGAGGTCCATTCTTCCAGGGGGATCGGCATTATGTTTTATGCATCCGAGACAAATTAGGAAAAACGGCTGTGAAGCCCCCCGAGAAAGCCAATAAATTGCCCAAGCTAGTCAGCCTTACGGCAGACAGAAGCGGCTCGCAGGATGAGGGAACAGTCATAACCTGGACTGCCGAAGCAAGAGATCCTGAGAAAGATCCGGTCCTCTATCGCTTCTTCCTGAACGACGATCCAGTAACCAAATGGGCAAAGGAAAACCAGTGGATCTGGAACACTACTGAAGACGATATCGATGATAACATAGTTGAGGTTCGAATAAGGGACACAAAACACGCCGGACCTGATGGATTTGATAGCAGGAAAGTAGCTAACTTTACAATAACGAAACCAACGCCGAAACCGGCCGACTTTGCCATAATAAAGCAGCGAAAGCCAGAGCCACTGGCATCAACAAATCAGGCCCCTGTGGCTGCTCAAAGTTCTGTCCAACCAGTTACCAGCGTAACTCAGAGTATTCCTCAGAATCCTCCTACTTCGGAGATCGTTGATGCAGAACACTGGTACGCAGAAGGCCGGGCTCTCGATGACCTGTCCAAGTACGAGGAAGCTATCAAGGCTTATGATGAGGCCATCCTTCTAGATCCCAACTTTGCCAAGGCCTGGAATGACAAAGGTATTGCTCTCAGAAATCAGCACAAATATTATGACGCCATCGAATGCTTTGACAAATCCATCAGCCTAAATCTCAACAATGGCGAGTCCTGGTACAACAAAGGCCTTGCTCTCAACTTCCTCGGTCGTATTGCAGAAGCGGATGCCGCCTTTGCGAAGGCAAAAGAACTGGGGTGGGACGTATGGACTTATGCCCATAAATTCGAAGAGATATACGTGGGTAAAGGAAAACCGGTGCGTTTGGACGACTATGCAGCTCATTAGTTAGAGAAACGAAGATATGTTTGTTGGCCTCTTCCATTCTACTTCCAACAATCTCTGTAATTTAAAAAAACCTCCGCAAACGTAAAATAGTTAGAGATCGATTGCATTTATCCCGGTGATTTAATGAGATATCTGATAAATGGCATCCTCATCGCCTTTTTGGCGATAGCTTTATCGTCCACTGCGGTTTGCGAAATTGCAAAGTTATCGATAAATACTGATGCCGCATGGAAAAGCATTGACTTCGAGCAAGAAGGATGGACTACCGAGGGCTATGATGACTCCTGGTGGGAGTCTGCACAGGCATATGATGGTAATCCAATCGACCAGGCAGCGCAGATTTGGTATCCTGCAAACGCGCAAACCATGCCGCATACTGCTTATTTTAGAAATACCTACGAGATCGAAGGATCAAACATACTTTCTGGAAAAATATATGTAGGAAGTAATGACTACTATAGCCGTGCGACCATAGAGCTTTATATAAATAATAATCCGCTTGAAAAGATTACATCAAACTACAGAGGGCCTGCAGAAGTTGATATTGCATCCTATCTTAAGCCGGGAAAGAATG
>JAABPZ010000284.1 GCA_011391755.1 Methanothrix sp.
AGAGCCGCTCTAATTGATTCTGATCTATTGTTACCATCACCGGCCTTCCGTGCGGGCAGGTGAGGGGATTATTGCAGTTGTAGAGATCTTCAACAAGCTTTTTCATTTCAGCAAATGTAAGCTCTTTTCCCGATTTTATGGATCCCCGGCAGGCCAGGAGCTTGAGAATCTCATCTTTATTGGTCGAAGCAGGGCTGACCTTTCCCTCGGAAAAAAGATCTCTTAAGATGTCGTGCACTGCCTGTGCGCTCTCCAGTCGGCGGCCCAGCGCCGGAACGGCTCTGACCGTGTAGGAGTTTCCCCCAAAGGGCGAGACTTCAAAGCCAATGTCTTGCAGTGTCTCCTGCCATGAGGCCATCATGATCATCTCGCTGGGAGACATTTCCAGGGAGATGGGCTCTGCCAGCTCTTGGCGGATCTTTTTGCTCTTGTAGCGTTCTTGCAGGAGCTCGAAACGGATGCGCTCCGCAGCGGCATGCTGGTCGATGAGCACCAGCCCGTCCTCGCTTTCCGCTACGATGTAGAGCTTCTTGATCTGGCCAAGGATACGCAGACTGGGCACCGGCTCTACCTGTGGCATCTTCTCCGCCTCCTCCACTGGATTTAGGGGGAGGGTACTCTGCTCACAGCTTTCCGCGATGGTGGATTGCCGCAGCGGTGCCACCGCTTCTTCCCCGCTTGTTAAGCCATCCGACATTCCCTCTTGCTTGGACCGGGCATGCTCCGCCAGAGCCCGGGCCGCGGCCCGGGTGAGGGCGGTGGCGATCTCCTGCTCATGTAAGAGGCGAATCTCTCTTTTGGCGGGGTGAACATTCACATCTACAAGCTCCGGACTTATTTGCAGGGAGATGACGGCCACCGGGCTCTTTCCCAGGGGGATGATGTTCCGGTAAGCTTCTCTTACTGCCGCCGAAAGTGTTCGGGAAGAGACCGCCCTTCCGTTGACGAAGATGAATATCCGATCCGGGCTGCTTCGCACCGCCAGAGGATCTCCAATGACGCCTGTGATGAGCCAGCCCCGGCCCGGCTCCTCCAGCCGGGCCATGCCCTTCAAGGTCTTCAGGCCGAAGAGGCGAAAGAGCACATCGTCCCAGCTTGACGATTTTATCGATTTGAAGATGGTGCGTTTGCCGGAGAAGAGCTCAAAAGAGATGTCATAATGGATGATGGCCAGCTCGGTGACCATATCTGCAATATGCACTGTTTCCGCTTCCACCCCTTTGAGGTGCTTTTTTCTGGCCGGAACATTGTAGAAGAGGTCCCACACAGTGATGGTGGTGCCCACGGGGGAGCCAACCTCTTTTGTTTCTACAATCTTGCCGCCCTCTGTGCGTTGGTAGGTGCCGGAGAGCGACCCTTTCGTCTTGGTTTTTACCTCGACGCTGGCCGAGACGCTGGCGATGCTGGCCAGGGCCTCGCCCCGAAAACCCAATGTGGCGATATTCTCCAGGTCCGCGGCCCATCGGATCTTGGAGGTGGCATGCTTTTGAAAGGCCAGGGGCAGATCCTGGGGATCGATGCCGCAGCCGTCATCGGTTATTTTGATGAAGCTTTTTCCGCCGTCCCCAAGTTCTATCAGCACCTTGCCGGCGCCGGCGTCTATGGAGTTTTCCACCAGCTCCTTGACCACGGAAGCTGGCCGCTCGATGACCTCTCCTGCGGCGATCTTGTTGATGGTATCAGCATCAAGAAGTTTAATCCTGGCCATTGCTCTCAACTCTGCTCCTATCACGTCTCTCGCCCAACCTCTTCTGGTATTCGGCTAGACAGCTCAGCGCCTGGATGGGCGTCAGGGAATCGATGTCTAAGGCCAGGATATCTTGCATAATCGCATCATCCTTCTGGGGCCTGAGTATCATTTCCGTTTTTCCCTTCGCTTCTTTTCCTTCTGGTGCGGGCGCATCGAAGAATATGAGCTGGGTGTACTGGGAGGATTTCCGGAGTTTTTTATTACCGGAAAGGGGCTCAATTACCGCCTCTTTCTCGATCTCCTTCAGGATCTGGTCCGCCCGCCTGGTCACGGCCTCGGGCACGCCGGCCAGGCGGGCCACATGCACGCCGTAGCTCTTGTCTGTGGCTCCCGGCACCACAGTGCGCAGGAAGGTGATGGTCCCTTTCTCCTCTTTTACGGCGATGCTGTAGTTTTTCACTCCCGGCAGGATGCCTTCCAACTGCGTTAGCTGGTGATAGTGGGTGGCAAAGACAGATTTGCATTTGATGCTAGTGTGCAGATACTCGGATATGGCCCGGGCCAAAGAGAGCCCGTCAAAGGTGCTGGTGCCGCGCCCCACCTCGTCGAGCAAGACCAGGCTGTCTTTGCTCGCTGCGGCGAGAATGGTGGCAATCTCCGTCATCTCCACCATGAAGGTGCTCTGCCCGGCGGATAGATCATCGTAAGCTCCCACCCGGGTGAAGATGCGGTCCACCAGAGAGAGCGAGGCATAGGCGGCCGGCACAAAGGAGCCGGCCTGGGCCAGGATGGCGCAAAGCGCGATTTGGCGCATGAAGGTGGATTTTCCGGCCATGTTGGGGCCGGTGAGAATGATGAACCGGTTATGATCATTATCCAGGAGCACATCGTTGGGCACAAAGCCGCCTCGCATCGCCTTGTCCAGGACGGGATGCTTAGCGGCGCGCAGGAACAGCTTGCCATCCCTATTGAACTGTGGTCTCACCA
>JAABPZ010000285.1 GCA_011391755.1 Methanothrix sp.
GGCCTTCCAAAAGAGCCGGGAAAGAAATTCGCCCACCGGAAAAGACGCTATCGAGAGTGATTGGTCGGCTGCGAAAGGGAGCCTCCGAGGAGATTCATATTTCGATGCAGATGCAGCGCCAGAAGCAAAATGGCTCGTGCCGGGCGAGGGGGCAGCCATGAAGCAGCTTCGCCATTTCCTGGAGCATAAGCTGGACGGTTATGAAAGGGATAGAAATGATCCTAATATTGATGGCCAGTCCGGCCTTTCTCCTTATCTGCACTTCGGCCAGATCTCAGCAGAGCGTGTCGCTCTGCAGGTTTTAAAGAGCATGAAAGATGCGGGCGCATTTTTAGAGGAGCTGATCGTGCGAAAGGAATTGTCGGACAACTACTGCTACTACAACCAGCATTATGATGATATACGCGGCTATCCCGCCTGGGCAATAAAGAGCTTAGATGAGCATGAAATGGACAGAAGAGAATACCTGTATACTCAGCAAGAACTGGAGACGGCCCGCACCCATGACGACCTGTGGAATGCCGCCCAAAATGAGATGCTTCGCACGGGAAAGATGCACGGCTACCTGAGGATGTACTGGGCCAAAAAGATCCTGGAGTGGACGGAGTCGCCCGCGGCGGCCCAGGCCGCTGCCGTCTACCTGAACGACCGGTATGAGCTGGACGGCAGAGATCCCAACGGTTATGCGGGAATTGCCTGGAGCCTGGGCGGCGTTCACGATCGAGCCTGGAAGGAAAGGACAATATTTGGCAAGGTGCGCTACATGAGTTACAAAGGCGCAAAGAGCAAATTCGATGTGCAGTCTTACATAAACAAATGGAGTCGCTCTCATGAATAATAGCAATAATGTTCAGCCGGGCATTGGATATTATGGCCTGGCCGTGCTGATAATAGTATTAGGATTTGCCGCATTTGCCGGATCCATCTACTCCGGCATAACTGACGCACAAAGCGGCCTCTTGCAGATGGTGGCACCCGGAGGCGCAAACCTGTTTCTCAGAGAGTCGGGCGAATACATCATCTTCTACGAGAACAACAGCTACCTGAACGGCAAGTTCTACAGCACGAGCGAGCAAATATCGGGTCTGGAGATCCAGGTGCGTGAAAAAGCCACCGGCCTTGATTTAGCCACCTATCCAGCCAAGAGCAGCTTCACCTACAGCCTGGGCAGTCGCAGCGGACGGTCCATCATGGCCTTTACCACCCAGCGCGCCGGCATCTATCAGGTCAATGCGTCGTATTCGGGAAGAGCAGGGCCAAGAATCGTACTGGCTATAGGAAAAGGGATAGTCGAAGGCATATTCTCATCAATTATGATCTCCCTGGCGGCCCTCTTCGGCTCTATCGTGATTGCAGCAGTAATTACCTTTGTTACTTATCGCAGAAGAAAAAAAGCATTTCAGAAGCAGGAAGAAGAAGAGCGATTGATGATGGGCATTGCTCGATGATATCATTAGGAATCCTTTAACAATCGTTATCGGGAAGACGCATGCAAAGCTTCGGATAAACTTAAGTAGCATTATGCCTGGATTGATAACGGATCAACCTTACATTACAATGTGATTTATGGGGCATGATAGATTTGGCACCTTTTATCGAGATACGGGATCTGACAGTTCGATTCGGTGATGTTGTCGCTCTTCGCAATATAAATCTGGTTATAGAGGAGGGCGAATCGCTAGGAATCTTAGGCAGAAGCGGCTGTGGCAAGAGCGTACTGATGCATGTCTTGCGCGGGGTGGAGTCATTTCCCGGCATGAGCGGAAGCCTGATCTTCCACGTGGCCAGATGTGAGAAATGCCGTCACGTAGAGCAGCCCAGCCATGTCGGAGAGAAATGCAAGTGCGGCGAAGTTCTGAGGCCAATAGAAGCCGATTTTGTGACCCTGGATATAAACGATCCTCTTCGGCGCGACATTGTGAACAGAATCGCTATCATGCTGCAAAGGACCTTTGCCCTTTATGGTGATGAACGTGTGATAACAAACGTCATGCGGGCCGTGGAGGAGAAGGGAGACACCATGAGCGTTCACCGCGCAGCAGACCTTTTAGATGAGGTAAACCTGTCCCACAGGCTGATGCATGTGGCCAGAGAGCTGTCCGGCGGAGAAAAGCAGCGCGTCGTCCTGGCCCGCCAGCTCGCCAAGTCGCCCATGGTTCTCCTGGCCGACGAGCCCACGGGAACCCTCGATCCGGCCACGGCCAAAGTTGTGCACGAATCCATAAAACGTGCCGTCAAGGACTTCAATATGACTTTGATCATCACCAGCCACTGGGAAGATGTCATGGTCGAACTGACCGATAGAGCCATATTGCTGGATAACGGAGAGATAAGAGCAGAAGGCAAGCCCAAAGATATCGCGGCTATGTTCCTGGCCATGGCTGGAACGCTCGGCAAGCGTGAAGAAGTTGAAATGGGAGCGCCTATAATCAAGGCTAACGGCCTGGCAAAGAGATATATCAGCATCGACCGGGGCGTGGTGAAGGCCGTGGACAATGTCAGCCTGCTTGTAAAAGAGGGGGAGATCTTTGGCCTGGTTGGCGTTTCCGGAGGCGGCAAGACCACTCTATCCAAGATGGTAAGCGGCATTATCACACCTACCGACGGCAGCATCTCCGTAAGGGTAGGAGACGACTGGGTGGACATGACCGTGCTCGGATCT
>JAABPZ010000286.1 GCA_011391755.1 Methanothrix sp.
GTGGCTATCTGGACGGCCGGATGCGCAGCCTTGAGCTTTGCCAGCTCCTCTACCTGTCCTTTCAGGGACGCTTCGCATTCCACGCAGAGCGGAATCTCGATGTTGGTGATATGCAAGATAAGGGGCGAGCCGGCAAAGTCGGAAAGGGAGAAGTTCTTGCCGTCCACTCCTGTTGCCGTGAACTCTGGGGCCTTTATGGCATCGGCGGCCAAGGCAGGGCTGGAAAAGAGGGCTTGGCAAGCCAGGGCGAAAAGGAGGATAAAAGCTGCTGAATGCAGCCTCTTTTTGAGGGTATTGGCAATTATTGGTATCACTCTCAGATCCATGCGGCACTATTCTGCTTGTAGTAGTAGATGGAGTCCTTCACGTAAAAATCGATCCTATCCTGGCTCATGGCATCGATTTCACTTCGCCAGGCTACATGCACCGTTCCATCCGGGCCCTTGGCCAGTGTGACGAAGATGGTCGTTGGAACATACTGGGCTCCTCCTGTCGGACTGTAGACATCCAGTATATCAATCGCCTCTGGTAAGCTGCTTCCTTCTCCCAGAATATCGTAGTAGGCGAGATCGCCGCTAAAGCTCTTTGCAGCCGCGCTGATTCTGGGCGTCTGGGTCAGGCAGGGTACGCAGTTGCTGCTGTGAATCAGGATGAGCAGCGGCTTCTCCTTGAGAGCTTTCAAGACCCAGTCAGGATGTTTTGCCGCCGAGCCGGAGTTTTCGTGCTGATCGGGATATGTAGTCCACCAGTCGTCATCTCCTGAGCCTACGGCATGCGCCGGAGTGTAGCTATTCCAATCCTGGCAAAGCGCTGTGTCCGCCGTTACGAATCCGGCAATCAAAAAAGCCGTCATTGCCGTCAATATCAATAATGCGAAATTCTTGAACTCACTCTGCATGATTTAACCCCCGAAATATAATATTTAGAGCTTGTCTTCAACTAGCCTGAAAGCTCATGAGAATTCAGTTTTGCGAAAGATCGATAAGACCATGGAAAAATTGCGCCTGCTTTTGGCCTTTTGCATCCACAGCATAGAAACATTAACAGGTACTTGGATGTGATGATCATATTTATTGTTTTTGGGCGAAAATATTCGAAAAAAAAGAAGGAACGATTAAGAGGAATAGATTCATGTAACAACAGCTCCCTGACGGTCGGCAATCGCGGTCCCACCTTATTGCAGGATTTCTTGTTCATTGAAAAAATTGCCCACTTCGACAGGGAATGCATTCCTGAGAGGGTGGTGCATGCCAAGGGCGCAGGAGCATTTGGCTACTTCCAGGTTTACAAATCAATGGCCAAATACACAAAGGCCCAATTCCTCCAGGAGCCAAGCGCTAAAACACCGGTCTTTGTCAGGTTCTCGACCGTTGCCGGAGGCAGAGGCTCAGCCGACACGGTCAGAGATGTGAGGGGATTTGCAACCAAATTCTACACGAAGGAGGGCAACTACGACCTGGTAGGCAACGACATTGCTCACCTGGGTATTCTCGGATCGGGGAACTCCGGCCAGCTTCAGAAAGATGGAGGGCTTCGGAGTCAATACCTACAAATGGGTCAGCAATGAGGGCAAGGCGGCTCTGATCAAGTACCACTGGAAGCCCAAGCTTGGTGTGAAAAACTTCGATCGCCTGGAAGCTACCCGCATCGCCGGGGAGGACCCGGACTATCACACAAGAGACCTGTGGGAGGCTATCGAAAGAAGCGAGTTTGTGGAATACGAACTATTCGTGCAGATGATGGACATGGCAGAAGAGCAAAACCAGAGCTTCGATCCCCTGGACCCGACCAAGACCTGGCCGGAGGACAGCTTCCCCTTGATGCCGGTGGGCAAGATGGTGCTGGATAGAAATCCGGAAAATTTCTTTGTCCAGGTGGAGCAGGCGGCTTTCTGCCCGGCCAACCTCGTTCCAGGCATCGAGTTTTCCGATGACAAGCTCTTGCAGGGCAGGACCTTCTCTTACGTAGACACGCAGCGCTACCGCCTGGGGGCCAACTTTCATGAGTTGCCCACCAACCGACCGCTCTCGCCCCCGGCAAACAACCAGCGCGATGGCGCCATGCAGTCCCAGGCCTTCCAGGGGCCTGTGAACTTCAATCCGAGCAGCCGGGGCGGGCCGGCCACGGCTCTGCCGGAGGGCACGCCTTACAGTCCCCATATTCAAGGGAACCTGGTTCGAGAGAAGATCAAGAAGACGGACGACTTCACCCAGGCTGGGGAGAGATATCGCTCCATGAGCAAGACGGAGATAAAGCATCTGGTGGAAAACCTGGTGGCCGATTTGAGCCACGTGGCAGATGTGATGATCCAGAAGCGAGCTGTAGAAAACCTGGCAAAGGCGGATGAGGGGCTGGGAAGAGGGGTGTCGGTGGGGCTCGGGCTGGAGAAGTAGATGGGTGAGGGGACGAGGCCTTAAGACTTCGGCCTCGCTTCGATCTATCTCACACTCCCTTTATTTTTCCGCTTTTTATCAGCTCGTCTATCCTATTGTCAACAGCCCTGGCGATTTCATCTTTATCCGGTTCGGGGGCCTTATTTTTATTATCTCCCACGTATTTATCATCCTTATTAAATATTCTCAAAGGATGGAGGAAGAAAGGCACCTTTCCATTCCTCAGCCTTCTTCTAGCTTCCTTCAGCTCAAAGGCAAAACCGC
>JAABPZ010000287.1 GCA_011391755.1 Methanothrix sp.
TTACGTCAAAGCAATTTCGAAAATGGAGCAGAATTTTGAATCAGATGAATCTGTTTTGCGGTTGCTCAGATCGGATTTAAGCCGCCTGCACAGTCAGGGCATCTTCCAGAGTACTGTGGTCAATATTGCTGCGGAAAAGGAAACCGTTGCGCCGGTTTCGAGGGGCGATTTAAAAATCGATGTTGAGCTTTCCAAACCATATCTTGTCGCAGGAACAGAGTTCTCGATATTTGTAAAAATTACAAATCCGTTTGATGTTCCCGTTGTAATCAACTCCGTGGAGACACATATTCCGGTTGAGCTGCTTGTATCCGGCCAAGAAGGATCGGAAACAAATCTTTGTGAAGGCATCGCCAAAGGATTCGCTACATTTGATTGTGAATATATCAAAAAAATATAAAACCGATGCCCTACTTATTGCAGCCGGATGACAGGATCTGCAAGCAGATTATCTTGAATACAAGAGGCAAGAAGCTGGATTGGCTTCGTTTTACTCCCAT
>JAABPZ010000288.1 GCA_011391755.1 Methanothrix sp.
TGCGCTATGGAGTTGATCATAGGCAGCATATGGACACAGTTAAAGCAGAGATCAATATCCAGGCAAGCCTTGAGGCTACCATGATTGGGGCAATTTTTGGGGGTATCATGGGTGGAATTGTACGACTGCTCAGCAATACTGAAACTTACGATTTAGGCAAATCTATTGCCTACCTCATACTATCAATCATCATCAGCGCCATGGCTGTTGTGGCCTTTGCCAGAAAGACGGGAGTACAGAAGATCGTCTCAATTGAGGATGCGTGGGGCGGGCTTATGATAGGATTCATTGTTGGTTACCAGGGTCCGGAGTGGGCGATGAATATGATCATGGGCGATTCATCCGGCTCGTTGGCTCAGAATTTAACTACATCGGCATCAAATGTAGCTAATGCCACGCAAAATGTAATGGTAAGCTCAGATGTCCTCTCCAACCAGACACAGAATATAGCCAGTTCAACCGAAGCACTATTAAATGCCACGCAACGCATTCTGAATGCAACTAATCTATCTACGTGAGTGGCTCATTTTACTTTTTGGTAACGCAGTCGATCCATAATGGTGACATTTTTAGGTAAAGAGAATAATTCAGGTATCCAATGTCCCTTATCGATCGCCCTTCAGTTGATGATTATTTCATGGAAATCGCCACGGTAGTGGCCAAGCGCTCCACCTGCCTGCGCAATCAAGTGGGCGCCCTCTTTGTGAAGAACAAGCGCATTCTTTCCACCGGCTACAACGGGGCGCCCTCCGGCCTGGAGCACTGCGACGTGGTGGGCTGCGCCCGGGAGGGCGTGGCCTCGGGCACCCGCCACGAGCTGTGCCGGGCGGTTCACGCCGAGCAGAACGCCATCATCCAGGCGGCGCTGCACGGCATCAGCATCGAGGGGGCAACCCTTTACTGCACCCACCAGCCCTGCATCCTCTGCGCCAAGATGATGATCAATGCCCGGTTGAGGAAGGTGGTTTACCAGAAGAGCTACCCGGATGAGACGGCGCTGGATTTCTTGCATCAGGCGGGAATTGAGGTGGTAAGGGTGAAGGAAAGGATTTTGTGAGGGGTGGATGCTGCTTTTTGAAACGAGAAAACTATATGCATAGCTATCCCAGTTGCCTTCTTCGCCCCCAACGCGGCTTCGCGCGAGATCCCGATGAGAGATGGTCCAATCCACAAGAACACCATCGACATGTCTGAAATCACCTCCTTTGATGATGGCGATTTCTGGCCATGCCGGCCAAAATTTGGGTATTTTATTTCCTGCAGACCTCAAATTTCAGCATGAGCGATCAAATTAAATGCATTGAATAACCATAGCATTTAACAAAAACGTGAGGTGTTTGTCATGAAATGGTTAAACTTCCTGCATTTAGCGGTATGTCTAGCAATGGTCATGACTTCCGCAGTACTGGTTGAAGCTGCAAAGGTCCCAGATTCTCCGGATGCCGTGAAGATAAAGCCGGATGTCATAATCAGCGATCTAAAAATCAATAGAATCAACGTGGTTCCCGCCGGGCATAATGTACAGATCAATGTGACTGTAGTGAACCCCGTAAGAAATACCGCTACTGGACCCTTCAAGGTAAAGGTGGAGTGGACTAGCGACCCAACGAGGAGCTATAACCTATTAGGCAGTGGCGGCGTGACAACCCTGGACTACGATTTGGCATCAGCCGTAATTAAAAATAAAAAAACTTTATCCTTCAATCACCAGGTACCAATGGGCGAGAGCTATAAGTACCGTGTTACTGCGGACTACTTGAATCAGGTAGACGAGGCTGATGAGACCAATAACGTAGCCAATGCTGGATATACTACTTTATAGTCGCGGGATATCTTCTGGACTCATTACTTTTTTGGCATAATAATTATGTCGGCGCTGAAGAGGGGGTATATCTGAGGGGTACATAAGCCAATAGAAACGATTTAGTAATCCCTCTGAGATCTGTTAAAATCATGTTCGGACCTAAATCTCATCTCACATCTCGTAGCGATCATCTTTTCATGGAAGACGTGGACTGCTTCGCTCTCGCCCAACAGCAGGGCACCCCTCTTTACGTCACCTCCGAGAGCCGCCTGCGTGAGAACATTCGCGCTTACCACCGCGCTTTTCCAGATGCAGACAAGTACTTCGCCGTAAAGGCCAA
>JAABPZ010000289.1 GCA_011391755.1 Methanothrix sp.
TCTCAGGCAAGAGTTGCCTCCGCCTCGAGGTCTTCTTCTGTCAGGCGAAAAGTATCAACACCATAGTTCGCCAATCTAGCAAGGAAAAGTGTTCTTGGTATTCCTGCCAATCTGGCTGCTGCTCCCGATGATAGCCTTCCCAGTTCAAAGAGCTTTACCGCTGCTGCTAACCTCAGCTCCTTTCCCAATTCGTCTGGGGACATCTTAAGGGCTAGTAAGGCATCATCTGGCACTTGCAAGACTATCTCGCTCATGTGCTCTAATGTTATTCGATAGTTATGTATATCTTTTCATTCATGTGCCCGTCTGCAAGATATCGTTCCACACAACTGCAGCGGGCCATTGCCCTTTAGGTCAACTGTCATTAAAAAATTATTGATTTCTATAGCAATGGAACGAGTAGGAATGGTGCTATATGACAAACGCTCTCCTGTAACAAGGCCGCCTTGAAGAGTTGCTCCGGCCGGAATCCTCTCCAAAACTTCGTAGCGAAAGGCAGGACACCTTGTGGATGGAGTCGAGTCCCACTCACGCCCCGAATACCTGAATTAGGCCGTTTGCGAAGGACACGTAAACGAGACCGTTCGGACCTATTGCCATGTCGGTCATTTGTCCATCTACACTCCACTCGTCCAACATCTCACCCTCGGGCGAATATTTCAACACCTTGTGATTCTGGTTGATGTTTACGTATACCTCGCCACCGGGACCAACTGCTATGCCGTTTGTCTCGATCACGCCGGGAATTTCCCATTCCGCGACCCTTTCACCTTCGGCACTGTACTTCACAACCTTATGGTTCTGGTTAATATTTACATATACCTCGCCACCGGGACCAATCGCTATGCAGTCCGCCTGATCCTCCGTGGCCCATTGGGTTAACAATGACGCACTGTGAACGGGTACGGCCGAAGCCAAAAGACAGATTAACAACAAAATAGGAATCATAGAGTTCATGTTAAAACCTCTTTATTTTATATGGTTTTTATCATATATAGATATATCGTCATCTTTGGCCTGACCGGAGGCAACCTTGTGGCATTTTATTTCCATCAATACCTCCTCTCGAGAGCTACATCGATGCACTCTTCCAGACTTTCCAGGCCCGCCTTAACTCCGCCCAGGCCGGGCAGATAGGCCAGCGCCTTGCCGGAACTGGTCATCATCCTGGAGAAGCGTTCCGTGGCGGGAGAGACGACCATGCAGGTATCGCAAAAGACCTGCGCCCCGCTCTCCTCAATGGCCGCCACCAGATCAGAATGCTTATCTGCGATTTTGCGGGCGGTGCAGACCCACAGCTCCTTTTGCACCTTTTTGCCCTGCAAAAGCCGGGCAATCTTCTCCAGCTCCTGGCCTGAGCAGTGGGGACAGCCCAGAGCCACCACATCCGCGCCGCCCCCTGGATGTTGGGCATAGACCTCCTCTATCTCCTTTCTGCCGATACAGATCGTCTCCTCCGCTTGCCCGACCGCTGGCGCAGGCGTGACATCCTCAACGTAGTAAAGGGCCACGGAGCCGCTAGCGGCCATGGCCGCTCCCAGGGCCTTGAGCTCGTCCAGAGAGGGCCGCAGGCCACGCAGCCGGAAAAAGGGCACACCGTCCTTGACGATTCCGCCCACCAAAAATCCCAGTGCCCCGTAGTCCGATCCCCGCAGATCGGACTCGACCTTCACCAGAAGGGTGGGCAGTCGGTTCTCATCCAGATGATAGCCGTAAAGAGCCGTCTTTCCCACCAGAGCCGCCGCCAGGGCAGACGGCCCGCCCTCGCGATTGGTGCGAGCCCCGATCACCGAGTTGGCGTAAGAAACGGCGGAGGACTCACTCCAGGCCAGGTGATCGCCTTTGGCGGCCAAGCCTTCGTAAATCTGATAAGGAGTGCAGGTGCAGTCGATGGTAACGCCCAGTTTTCGATAGGCTTCGATGGTCTCTTTCTGCTTTAGGGCGAATCCTTCGCCGATGCCCATCTGCTTCCAGCGGCACAGGTCCATGCCCGCGGGGTTGAGGATGCTGGGCACCACCACGCTACACTGAAGGTCGGAGATCCACTCCAGGCCCGCTTCGCCGATGTTCTTGTAGGATACGCCCGCGATCTGCACCGATCTCACCGGCACGAGCTTCTCTGCGCCGTAAATGTCGCCCAAGGCCACCAAAATCTCCATCATGCGGCGCAGGGTCTCGCCTCGCTCGCCCTGATAAATGCCTTCTTCCTCACGGGACAGGTACATGATTAATGGCTCCGGGCTCTATGCAATAAACTCTTTTCCTGCAACGAAAATTGTATGAGATCGATCTCCTAAAACTGCTCCAACAGGCAATCAGGAATCAGATGATGAAGGACGCTCGGAAGGCATAGCATCCTACAATTCACCGGCCAGCTTCAATACAGCATCTTGCGTCTGGTGGGCGAGGCGGAAGCCCAACTCCTGGAGCTTGTCGAGAGATGGTCTCACGCTAGTTAAGTGGCCTGCACGTTTTGCGTCCAGAAGCAACGAACGATAATAGATCCGACAAGAACAGGAATGATTCTCAGTTGACCTATCTGATGCAGATACTGCAAGGGTGATGTATTGCAGATGATCTCAGGCAAGAGTTGCCTCCGCCTCGAGGTCTTCTTCTGTCAGGCGAAAAGTATCAACACCATAGTTCGCCAATCT